>MHYI01000102.1:1947-2089 GCA_001828295.1 Planctomycetes bacterium RBG_16_41_13
CAATTATTACTTTGATACATCTGACAGTCTTGAAGGGGCCGTACTGCCTCAATCCGGAAGCCTGAGCGGCCCGATAGTAACAAACACCTACACCCCTGTCGGCTTAAATATAGTAGTGAAGCCAGACATAAATGTGACTATA
>MHYI01000102.1:2172-2398 GCA_001828295.1 Planctomycetes bacterium RBG_16_41_13
CGGCTCACCGCCTGCATACTTCGACATATGGACTACTGCGACATATGTAGGTAAGGTCAGTATCTGCTTTACCTATAATGACCAGAGATACTTCGGGGTTGGTTATGGCGGTGAAAGGGGATTAAGGTGGCTGCATGTTGAAGGAGGCTCTTTCAGGGATCGTACTGTAACCTTAGATGTGAATAACAACTTTGTGTGTGGTGATATATATAGTTTCTCGGAATTC
>MHYI01000102.1:2461-5834 GCA_001828295.1 Planctomycetes bacterium RBG_16_41_13
AGCAAGGTACTGCTGACATGGTCAACAGCTGCAGAGGTTGATAGTATGGGCTTCAATATTTTGAGAGGGCCGACGATGACCGGTCCGTTTACACGCATCAATAACTGGCTTGTAAGGTCAAAAGGTACCCCGACAAAGGGCATGACATACAGCTTTGAGGACGCAGGGGTAGAGAACGGAGTTGGTTACTTCTATAAATTGGAGAATGTGGATGTGAATGGAAGGATAAGCACACATATGATTGCTTCAGCAACTCCATCAGCAGAATTGGGGACAGATTTAAAATCTGTCCCCGCTACCGGGCCTGAAGTAAAGGAGCCCGTGGCGAAATCCGGTGCAGTGTCAACAGATGTGCCGGCTTCCATAGTTATCATTGAATCTCAGTCTAAGCCGGCTTCTCCTGCTGGGGATGTTCAGGCGGGGGATGTTCAGATCGAAGAGCAAATCGTTACAGAGGAAGTGGGTAAAGATGTTACAAGTGATGAGGTAACGGAGGGCAGTATTGGAATTACGGATCCGCAATATACCCATAAAAGTCTATTAAAAGAACCGGTGAAAGAAGAATATCCCTCTCCATCTGATTTTTCTATGAAGATAGAAGATGACAAGGGTAATGAGCTGAGTGTAAGGCAGGCTAAGGAAGGTGATAAAGTGAATGAACCGTTTGATGCCATCGTGGATGATGGTGGAAATGTTGTCCTTAAATGGGTATCAGCCGGAAAGATCAGGGGATTTAATGTGCAGAGGTTGGACAATAAAGGTAATAAGCCGGAAAAAGTAAACCCCATCCCCCTGCCATTCTTTGCCTCACAGTCTGGTGACAAGGGACTGCTTTACACATTCAGGGATAATGGGGTTAAAGATAACACTGTGTATGGATATAAGGTTGAAACAATATTACATGACGGATCAGTGAATGAATCAAAACCTGTTGAAATTAAAACAGAAAGTAAGAAGATTAAGGAACCTGAAAAGACACTCCCTCCTGGCAGTAAAGAACCCGTTAAAAAACAATAGAGTAGCAGGCACGGAAAATGCAATTACTCTTAAGTAACTAATGAAAAAACTTCTATTTCTATTCATCATTGTATCCTTCCTTGCAGGTTGCGGTTCTGGTGGTGGAGGAAGTGCGCCTGCCGGTGGCGACAGTAATACTGGAACCAATACCGGTAATACAGGCGGCAACAAGGTAAATCCACAGTGCTCCAGAACTGGTAAGATTGCGAAAATAAAGGTCAGTAAAGACGGGATATACAGGGTTGCATATTCAGACCTATACAGTGATTGTTCAGCCGTATCTTTCGCTCTTTCTACAATAAGCCTTTCAAACCAGGATGCTGATATCCCAATCGAGGTTGTTGACAGTAATGGTAACGGAGGTTTTGACGCCGGCGATTCTATAGAGTTTTACGGTAAGGCTATAGGCCGCGACGACAGCCGGTTCAGGTTTACTGAGACGAATGTTTACTGGTTGTCTGTTGGGGAGAAGGAAGGTAAGAGAATAAAGGAGGTTACACCACCTGCCAATTTAGGTCCTCCGCTCATGCCAGCAACTTCTTTCCCCAGGTCGTTGCATTTGGAGGAGGATACCTGGTATGTCCAGGAAAACTATCCTGAGATTTCTTCACCTTCTGATCTAAGGGAGCACTGGTATTGGAATGACAGGGTTTATCCTGGTGATAAGGTTAATTACTCTGAGGATTTCAGTACGAGACACATTGACAGGGGAGTGCCAGTATTGCTGAAGCTACGTCTGCAGTCAGTCAGTTGGGAGCACTATATAAATGTTTTCGTCAATGACAAACCTGTATCAGATAGCGCAATAATGTGGGACAGTCAGGCACCTTATGATTTAGAACTCACTGTTAGTTCATCATTCTTCGTAGATAGTGGGCTTAATAAACTTACGATAGAGAGTGTTGCTGGCGGACTCTTTTATCTTGACTGGTTTGATGTTACTTATAACAGGAAATATATGGCAGAACATAATGTTATAGAATTTACAGGAAAAGACTTCTTTAAGCTCTCTGGTTTTACATCAAATCAAGTATCTGTTTATGAAGTCTCGGATCCGGAGAATGTACAGAAAGTTAATATTTCAGACCCTAAGAAAATATCGGAATCGAATTATGAAGTATCATTTTTGAGTCCTTTTAATGATGAAAGATTTTTTGTGGCCATAACGTCAGACCAGAAGATGTCGCTTGTTAATACTGACACAATACAGGTGGAGCCATATACACCATCTGATATTACTTCAAATCCTGCAGACTATATAATAATTACCCACGAAGACTTTGCTGATGTTGTTAAAACACTTGCTGATTACAGGGCCGCGCAAGGATACAAAGTACTCACAGTAAAAGTCAGTGATATATATAATGCATTTGGTAGTGGTATAGAGACTCCGCATGCTATGAAAGCTTTCCTTAAATACGCTTATGAAAACTGGTCTGCAAAGCCAAACCCTATGTATGTAGTTTTGGTTGGAGACGCGACTGTTGACTATAAGGATTTAAGCGGTTATGGAAAGAGTTCTGCTGTTAAGAGTTATGTGCCGGCGTACCTCTATAATTATCCAGGGCTTGGAGAAGTGCCGAGTGATAACTGGTTTGTGGATGTTAATGATGATATCTTGCCTGATATGAATATAGGGAGGATACCTGCCAAGTTTCCTGATGATGTTTCTTCGGTAGTCTCCAAGATAATCTCACATGAAGGTACTATTAAGTCTATGGATGTTTTACTGGTTGCAGATGACGATAATCCCAGATTTGAAGGCCTGTCAGACTCAATTGCAGATATAATACCTTCTGGTTATGTGCCGCGGAAAGTCTATCAAGGGGAGCTTAAAGATGGTTTTAAACCGGCTATTACCTCTGCTCTCAATTCAAATCCATTGATTGTAAATTACACAGGACATGGTGCTGTGGTTGAATGGGCAAATAATAGTTTTACATCCGGGGATGTGGCCGCTCTCACAAATACAAGCTATCCGTTTGTTGTTACCTTGAATTGTCTTAATGGATATTTCGTTCTTGGGGATGAGCAGCCGTCTCCATCTATAGCCGAGGCGTTTCTCCTTGCCCACGATAAGGGTGCTGTCGCTGTATTTGCAGCGAGTCCATGGGGGTATCTCTCTGACCATGACCCCCTTGCACAGGAACTTTATAAAGTTCTTTTCAGTGAGAACATTACATTAGGTGATGCAGTAACTAAGGCCAAGTCAGAGGCATTTACGAAGGACGAGATCATGGAGGACGTAGTCCAGACTTTCATCTTTTTTGGAGACCCGGCTACGAGGTTAAAATGATAAAAAAAGCCTCAGACCTCTGCTGAGTAAGCAAAGGTCTGAGGCTGGAGTGAAGGGCTA
>MHYI01000103.1:0-3031 GCA_001828295.1 Planctomycetes bacterium RBG_16_41_13
ATCTCATTCAGCTATATACTAAACTGGAAGATAGGGAAAGCGCGGCGAATGAGATGAGAAGGTTAAAAATGGTCACAAGGTTCCATGATCCCAATACTCCGGAGATATCAGAAAAATGATTTAACGGCTTCCTTAAAATAAATCAGGCCGGGTTTTAAAAGACAAAAAACCAACGCATTTTATACACACCTCAATCCCACAAACGCTAAGTTGTCTCTGATATTTTTTACATGGAGTCCAATATTGAAAGTCATCAGTCATCAGTCATCAGTCATTGGTCATTGGTCATTGGTCATTGGTCAACCGCCAACTGCTGACTGATGACTGGCAACTGTAGACTGCTTTCGTGCTTGTTTGGTTCTGGCTTGTCCGGATCTTGGTAATTATCTAAGAGGAATTGCATGAATAATTTTTGGAAATACAGAAGTTATCCGGGAATAATCGTAGTAATCATTTTTTTATTGGTGAATACCGGATGCAAAAAGATACCAAAGGGCAACCTGATAGAGCAAAATTTTCAGCTTCTTCGGGAAATAAGCGCATTTAAGAAAAAGCAGATAATTAAATATTTTGCGGATGTAAAAAAGAGGGCGGCTGGTATTACTGCAGACGAAAGCATGCTTGATTGTTTTCATCAGATAAAGAAATGTTATCAGGTTGAGGCATCAGGAGTCGATGCAATGAGTCTTCACAAGAAGGAGTATGAAGCGGATGTGAATTTTGTTACTACGTATAAAGATTTCTACGATATTCTTTTTGTAGATAGCAGGGGTTTCGTTTTTCACAGCATAAAACAGGAAGATGATTATCATACAAATCTCTTTACCGGAAGGTATTCGGATACTTCCCTGTCCAGACATCTTCGGGAAGCGCATGAAAGGGAATTTGTCAACTATGAATTTTATCCCCCGTCAGACAAACCTGCCGCTTTTTTTGTTGTGCCCGTATATGAAAAGAAAGACCTTGCCGGCTGGTTTGTTTTACAATTTCCTATAAACAAAATTAATGCCATATTATCCGACCATAAACACCTTGGAAGAACCGGAGAGGTGTATCTTGTAAATGAAAACAAGTTAATGCTGACGGATTCCCGGTTTATCGAAGATAGCACTATTTTGAAACGTAAAGTGGATACTGAGGCAGTGAAACTTGCACTTCAGCAGAAAGCGGGGAGCAAGATTATTGCGGACTACAGGGGCATACATGTGTTAAGCGCTTTTGAACAATTTGAGGTGTTTGGCCATTCCTGGATAATTATTGTTGAAATAGATGAGGACGAGGTTATTTCAAAGATTTATAAGGAGTATGAAAAATATTTTCTTTCAAAAATTATGGATTACCTGCCAAAAGTAAATGCCGGATATGCTGTTCAGGACAGGGAATCGTTGTCTCCCCAAAATAGCAAAAAAGTGGATATCAACGAGTATGCAATGACAAAATCGGGAGAACTATTAGAAACAAAAGGGGTTGGACCGTGCACTGCAATCATTTTTTCCTTTCCCCAAAGCTTTGGATATCTTGCGCATATCAGTCCCGTAGATGAAATTTATCATAAAAATCCTCTTACCAAATATTTTTTGGGAAGTCGAAAGACAAGTTATCTCCAGAAAATACTGCAAAATATAAGGCGCTACGATTTGTATCCTTACCAATTGAATAAGCTTCGCTGTGTAATCATTGCCACTCACATGAAAAGTCTGGAAACAATAGTTGGTCAACTATTAAGAGAGGGCATAGAGTTGTCACAAATTGGGTTTTTATTTAATCCCTCTGCGGATTATGCCAATATAATGTTTGACCAGTTAAACGACTGCTTAAGAATAGAGTGGAAATCGCATAATTATAATACCGTTTTTTATGCTGCACATATTCCTGACGTTAAAACACTGGGGTATGCTGTAAAAGAAATGATCGCGCAATAAAATTGGTAATAGTTCACCGCAGAGGCGCAGAGGCGCGGAGAAAACTAAAAAGTTGCGGAATAATCTAAGCTGGCATAGCCAGAACCAAACAAGCACGAGATAAAAAATACGAAATTCGAATTAAGAAATACGAAACAAATCCGAATAACAAAGCATAAAATTCAAAACAAATCCAAAACATACCTGTCTGCGTGCGATCACGCACAGGCAGGCAACAATATTAAGCACGAAATGCGAGATACAAAACTGGCTCATGGCTCATGGCAACCTGGCTCATAGCCATCAGCTATCAGCTATCAGCTAGATGCACTTGTTTAGAATTTCAAATCATTTTGTCATTAGAATTTGTTTCGTATTTCGTATTTTCGGATTTCGTACTTCACAGCAGATAGGAACACAATTGCACTGGAAACTTTGTTTCCAGTGAGGGTTTGATTTAACAAATTATTAAAATTACAACTTGTCTGAACTCTGTGATTTTGTTCCCTATCTATCAACAGACAGGCGAGAAACCGGAGTTTCTCGAACAAATGCATTCCCAAACTGGAGTTTGGGAACGAGCCGTGTATTGTTTACGCTGAATAGTTACAGATTGGGGGGGGCTGTTGAGATTTGTAAACCACTAATCGTTTTGTTTTTTAACCGCAATGGTTGAAAATGTCTTTGTGTCAGTATGTAGCGGCAATTCGTGAATTGCCGCTACACTGAATATCACTCTATTATTACGGGAATGCTAAGAAAACAAAACTGTTACAAAATATCGTGCTTTCCTCACAAGTTGATGCGTTTTTTAGACGAATTTGAAGCGACCCAAACTATTATACGTCAACAGTGATATAATCATCATCGGTTTTGTATAATATGGGAAGTTGCTATTATGAAAGAAGGAACATTTTTGGGTAATTATCTCTTTCTGTGAATTTAATACTGCAATGGTATTGTGAATACAAAGAGGAATTATGTCACGGCCTTTATTATTCTGCAAATGTGTGGATTGTACTTATAGAACCGAAAGTACATTATTCCCCTTTGCCCCCAATAGGTAAACCAATTTTACCAAGGCCTTCCGCCACCACTTCTACCGCCACCGCCACCGCCACCACCGCTTC
>MHYI01000103.1:3095-9266 GCA_001828295.1 Planctomycetes bacterium RBG_16_41_13
CTTGCTTACGGTCATCAGTACGGGGAAGCGCCTCATTAACATTAAGAACCCTTCCATTTAAATCTTTGCCGTTGAGACTATTTAGCGCAGCCTGTGCTTCTGCCCTTGAGGGCATTTCTACAAATCCAAATCCTCTGGATTCTCCGCTGAATTTATCCTTGATAATTGTTACGGACGTGACCTGCCCAAACTCCTCAAAAACCTGTTTCAATTCTTCCTCTGTTGTTTGGCGTGCCAGGTTGCCGGCGTAAATATTCATATTTCTATCCTTTCTTTTAGGTATTAATGACAATATTTCATTTGGTGTATATTTGCGTTTGAATAAATCAGACCTATGGATGTTTCAAGTTATTCTATTTCCCCCCCCCTTTCCTGTTTTTCAGAAGTTAGGCAAACTTCCGCAATTTCATACGTAGTATAATGCAAGTTTGTGGCATATGCAACAAAGTTATCGTGATTTTAAGCATGATTGTGTTCTCTATTGTACCCGTTGTAAAGTGTTCACAATGCAGGCCGAATTTTCAGAGGGGGTTTAAGGGGTGTGTTTTAATACAAATGCAGAGACGCACTGCTGTGCGTCTCTACTCTATAAAACCAGGAATCCTGTAACACTTTAGTTTTTTGAAAACGCAGGGGCGAAGCATTTGCTATAAATTGTCATAAATGCGTTCATACCCAAACGAGCAAATGCTTCGCCCCTACACTATGCGGGCAAACACCGCTATTATTGGAATTTTTCAAAAAACTAAAGTGTTGCCCTTATAATGCCTTTTCTATTTTTATAATATCGCAAACTATCTCGTTTTCCGGAAGTTGGATAGTGACCGTCTCACCTGTTTTTTTATTCAATAAACCTTTTCCGATTGGCGACAGATAAGAGATAATATTTTTGTCAATATCAGCATCCCAAGGCCCTAGCAGTGTATACGTTTCCGTGGTTTCTTTGTCCTTGTTTTTAATAGTTACTTTTGTGCCTGGCGAGACGATATTCGTTTTTACGGTATACGGCTCGATAAAAACTATCTTTTGTAAGTCCGCCTTCAATCGTTCCGCCTTTTCAATCAACTGTGCCTGTTTTTCACGCGCCGCCTGGTATTCTGCGTTTTCTCTGAGATCACCGCGACTAATAGCCTCTCCGAGGTCACGCGCATTTTCAGCAAATTGAATATTCATAATGTGGTCGAGTTCCTTCTTCTGCTTTTCGTATCCCTGTTTTGTAACATAGATTTTATTTTCATCCAAGGTGAGTATTTCGGGTTTTTTAATCATATCGGGAAAACGATCGCGAATAACGCTTTCAATGGAAATTTTAAACCAATCCTCAATGCATTTACTGCCCGAAACTGCATTATACATGCCGGCTGCATTGGATTCGGTCAAATGGTTTACGGCATGATCGGTTCCTTTTTCCTCTAACAGACCCTTGATTTTATTAAATATCGATCTGATATTTCCGTCACGTCCCTTTTGCATTTTAAAGTAAATATTATTTATCAGTTCGATTAGTTGAATGAAAAGTGTTCCGGAATTAATATTCGCATAAAGATCCGGGAAACGTCCGTAAAAATTGTTTTTGCAAAACCAGAAATAGTGTTCCGGGTATGCATTAAACTGTGAAAATATTTTTTGAGAAACATTATTTAATGCACCCTCCTTGTTCTCATTAATAAGCTCTTTAATGATAAACTCCCAAAGATGGCTATTTTGGTCAAAAAATAAACTGACAAATTCATTTTGCCAATGTTCCGGGTATATTTTTTTGATTCTGTTAAGAACGTGTTTTTTATACTCTAATATGCATATGTTACCGATTAGTTTTGATAGATTGTCGGAGTTTTTCATAACGGTTTCAATCATATCCTTGTAATTTGCAGGGCATTCGTCCAGCATAATTTGCACTTGTTCGGCAAGGAGAAGGCATTCAATAACGGCGGAAGGATGTGTGTCCTTTAATTTTTCAGCTTCTTGTGTAAAGAGGGACTTGATTTTCTGTAAGGTTTCTTTGCATTTTTCAGCATTCTTTCCCTCGGCGAGGTATTTTCGGGCTGACTCTATTTCTTTGTAAATTTCCCCGGATTGAGTGAGCGTATTAATAATTTCCTGATGCGGCGTCAATGGTTTTGTCCTGATTTCCAGAAGGGCAGTGGTTGGCGAGCCTTCGGTAAACTGGAGGTACGGGTCTTTTAGTATCAGTTTTTTCGCCTTTGTCCACCATTTGCTCCATGCGGATGGCGGTAAGAGTCCTGCCAGGAGTTGTTCTTTTATATTGTTTAACGTAGCCTTGCCATGAAAATGTTTTAAGGTAAGCCTGATCAAACCCACAGGATCTTCATCAATCATTCTGTTCAAAATGTCTTTTTGGCAATACACCATTGCCCGCAAACTATCCTTTTCCAGTTTTTGTAAAATATCAGAAGCAATCTCTAAGGCAATTCCATGGTTGTTTTTCTTCTCAAAATCAATGTGAATCTTCTCTCCCTCCGGATCAAAAGAAACTACTTTGCCAACTCCCCAACTCTTATGATATACGTAATCCCCTTGTTCAAACATAAAATACTTTTCCAGCATTTTGAGAGATGCGGCAATCTCCGGGGATGTTTCGATATTGGATTTACTAATGAACAGGCTTGCATAGGGTTTTTCTTTGTAGATATTGGCGTAACAAGCGGCAAATTTTGAGGCAAGTCCTTTTTCCTTCGGAAAATATTTCAATATATACTTCAAAACTTCCAATAGATCATTATACGCATTTTTCTCGTTGTAGTAAGATTCCAACATAATGAGAAAATCATGCGCAAACTTCTTTTCCCGTCTTATAAGTAAATTGATAATATGCAAGAGCGGTTTTTTGTCGTCAATTTCCGATTCTACAATGCCTAGCCATTGCTCTTCAAGTTTATCGTATTGCTCTGTATTAACTAAATGTTCCAGCTCGGTATGCTCCATAATAGTATGATTTATCGTGGAAAGTTCATTGGACATTCTCGGTTCTCCTGGTTTACGGATTTTATTGTAAATACTCTACATGAGGACTTTTCGGCAACTTTGTTTGCGACCACACCACATGGCGGTGCGAGGCGTTTACTGATGTTGCGTCCCGGTAGAGCCTTATGTTTTCGGCGGCAAATGCTTCGCCCCTGCAGAGAAACAGCTATTCATTTACGGAAAAACGTATCCCCCGTTTTTCGCGGGAATGATGCTTTAGTGCTTTTCGGGTGAAAGTGCTATATATAATAATATTGACAATAGGCATTTAAATCAATATGTTATTTTTCCTGAAAGCAAAAATATCCGTTGATTGCCGGTAAAATGGTTTCATTAACAGGCATTAACACAGGGATATGTTTTGCAAAATGTATTTATTAGGGGAGACGATTATGAATACCGCCGAATCATTAAGAAAAGATGCGTTGCAAATTTATTTTGCGGGTTTACATTCTGTCGAAGCCGATGCCTGCATACGTAAATACATGGAGGTAAAGGAGAATAGTCTAACTATTGGAGGAAAAACGTACGATCTGGGCAAATATAATAATATTTATCTTACTGGGTTTGGAAAGGTGAGCGGGTTTATGGCTGCGGCGGTGGAAAAACTGCTTGGGGATAAGATAAAAAAGGGCATAGTAAATGTTCGTTATGGTTATACTACACCATGCAAATACGTTAAACTTAACCCTGCAGGCCATCCTATTCCAGACTCATCAGGCATTAATGGCACAAAAGAAATCGTCGATATTGCAAAAGAGACGAATGAAGATGACCTGGTGTTTTGTTTGATTTCCGGCGGCGGATCGGCGCTGTTTGAATTGCCTTATGCGGGGATTTCCCTTGAAGAAATCAAGGAAATTACTGCATCGTTATTGAAATGCGGCGCTACTATTGATGAAATGAATGCCATACGTAAACATCTTTCCCTGGTAAAGGGGGGGCGTTTTGCAGGCTTGTGCAAGGCGGAGATGGTATCTGTTATATTGTCAGATGTAATAAATGATCCTTTAGAAACGATCGCTTCCGGAGCGACCTCGCCGGACCCCAGTACTTTTCAGGACTGTGAGTGGATATTGAAGAAGTACAATTTGCATCATAAGATTCCAGTTTCCATACAGCAACACATTCAAAACGGGATCCACGGCCACGTAGAAGAAACGCCGAAGCCCGGCGATAAAATATTTGACAGGGTAAGCAATATTATCATCGGCAATAATCGCACGGCGCTGGCTGCGTCGAAGGAAAAAGGAGAACAACTGGGGTATAATACGGTTATTTTATCTTCCTGTATAAAAGGCGAGGCCAGGGAAATAGCCAAGGTTTTTGGCGCAATTGCGCGGGAAATTCATGCTTCCGGCTGCCCTGTTGAGCGCCCTGCGTGTATTATCGCAGGCGGGGAGTCTACGGTAACAGTAAAAGGCGAAGGCTTGGGCGGAAGGAGTCAGGAATTTTCCTTGTCTGCGGCAATAGAAATTGATGGATTGGCAGATACCGTAATATTAAGCGCGGGAACGGATGGCACGGATGGCAACACTGAAGCCGCAGGGGCAATGGTGGATGGCACTACCATCATTAATGCAAAGAGTAAAAAATTACATCCGGAAAAATATCTTCTTAATAACGATTCGTTTTCTTTTTTCAAAGAGACAAATGATCTCATTGTTACGGGTACTACGAAAACAAATGTGATGGACATTATGTTGCTGCTGGTTAAATAAGAAAGCAGGTATTTTCCCTTTTTGTAATAGTGCAACCCATTCCACCTTACCCAATTATAACAATCATGGTTTAAATCAACCGTTTTCAGAAGCATCCGATGATATCAAAAACACCATCCACACAATCGATAAAAGCTGTACATTTCCTATTATTAAATAGTTATGAAATACTTTTTCCTACAAATATTTTTAGGCATGCTACGTGCGATTAATTTTACGTATCTAAATTATTTATTATAAATACTTTACTCACAATGAATGTTTTTTGGGTCTAATAATATACCGGGACCGGCTTAAAAATGTTTTAGTAAACCGTAATATCATTATTTTAATCGTAAAGCAGCATGTTTCGGAGAGTACATGGCATTTTTGGCGGTCCCGGCCCAATGTAACCAAATTAGCCGGCAATGGTACGTTTTTTTATTTCAATGTCGTGAAAGATTTTGGAGATATAACATAATGCAGCAAAAAGCCGCAACCAAAAATAGTTTAACCACAAAGGGCACAAAGAATACAGAACACAAAGGACACAAAGAAAAACTTACAAAAAAAAGAAGTTTTTACAGGGTAATACTATAATGTGTTTTTATTCAGTTAAATTATATTGCATCTTTACGGCACTATTGTGTATGCCTTTTTTATTTCATTCCGAATGCATCTGTCAAAACTTTGTGGTAAATGGGGAGTTGCAAAAAGACGGGAAGGAAGGAAACCGAAAAGACAGTATCATTCGAAAAGAGTCATTACTCATTAAGGACAAAAGGATTTATATAAAGACGGTAATAGACCAGGGTTCTAAACGTCTTACGGATCATGACCGATATAAAGAAATGCTGTATTTGCTGCCGAAAGAAATCGTCTTTGATGATATGAGCAAACGCATTTATTATTATACGGAAGGTACAGAAATCGAAGTTGGACAATTGAAGAATTTTTTAGGATTTATGCCTTACATAGGATTGTCCGAGGGGGTAAGAATTGTAAGTTCCCCTACTGATGCGAAATTATTGATTTCGTTAAACAACAAAGCCTTTTCCAAATCGGTGATACATTCTGATGAAAGTATGGAGAAAACATTGAGCAAAAAATGCGGGCAATGCCATCTATTGGAATATATATTTTCACACAAAGATTGGACGGAGGAGGACGTCCTGCACGCATTCAACCGGCTGCAAATGGAAACGGAGGAAAAATTCACAAAAGATGAGCTTGAAATAATGCATGTATTCAAAAAATACCAGCATGGTGAAATTGACAGGGAGAAACTAAATGAGTTTCATTCTTTAAAAGACCTGGCAGAAAATGATATTAAAACCGTCACAGAAAGCATTTATACGAACAATTGCATCCCATGTCATAGTCCGTCAAAATTGGAGGACATTACATTGTTATATTCAAAACAAAGGTGCAAAAGTATTGTCGAAAGAATGAGGGAAAAAGAACCTTCTCTTTTTTTGGATACTGA
>MHYI01000104.1:0-245 GCA_001828295.1 Planctomycetes bacterium RBG_16_41_13
AAGACGCTCAGAAATTTTGCGGCAATGCCTTTTCTTTCACTTCAGATGCTTCGCTTGTAATGTAGAGAACAAAAAAGTCTTTATTTTTTTACGCTCTCTTTCGTTACTATAGGGATACTCCCGCTCCATTTTGCTTATTGTACTCATTTTTGCCAGTTTAGATGAGTATTCTATCGTTTTTTGCTTTCTTCTCCACTTATTGACGGGAGCTTTTGGCACAAATTCTTGATCCGCGTCTTTCGTAG
>MHYI01000104.1:496-5421 GCA_001828295.1 Planctomycetes bacterium RBG_16_41_13
TGATTTTTTCTATTCTTTACAAAAAGATTTCTTCCATACTTGAGTTAATTAAGTTTTCACATACTATTTTTTCTTTTCCCTTTGCAATAATGAGTGCATTTATTGCTGCCGGAGGGATGCCGACTTTGCGGCAATTAATTCTCATTGCCGGAGCGTTGGCAATGGCACGCAGCGCCGCAA
This sequence comes from Planctomycetes bacterium RBG_16_41_13, assembly GCA_001828295.1. The sequence goes on from MHYI01000104.1 coordinate 677, forward strand.
TGTCTTTTAACCGCATTGTTGATGTTGATTACGATATCCAGAACCCCCGAACGGCATATCGTGTTGAATTGCAGAAGAAAATTGGTAAAAAAAACGTATGGATATTTACGCTGGTATGTACGGGCCTTTTTATTCTATTTGCGGGGCTGCTTAGTCGTCTTGCCCTATACATGTCTCCGTTGGCAATGCTTATTGTCTTTGGTTATTCTTTTACCAAACGGTTTACCGATCTATCGCATTTTGTGCTTGGTCTGGCGCTTGCGCTTTCTCCTATCGGTGCATGGATAGGAATCCAGGGGAGATTCGGCATCACACCTTTTCTGCTGGCGTTTGCCGTGGTTTTATGGACGGCAGGCTTCGACATTATTTACGCGTGCCAGGATATTGACCATGATAAAAAATTGGGGTTGCATTCACTGCCAAAAAAAATCGGGCTTCGATGGGCATTGATACTCTCCGGTATTTTGCATTTTTTTATGGTCTTACTGTTGATTATCGTTCCCATATACTCAGACCTGGGGATTATTTATTTGATAGGTGTATGCCTCGCCGCTGTTTTGCTTTTTTATGAACATTTACTGGTAAAACCAAAAGACCTTTCAAAAATCAACACGGCCTTTTTTACCGTAAATGGAATTATAAGCATGGGGCTTATGGGTGTGACACTCATTGATATTTTTGTTTAAGAGGGTTTTCAGGACAGCACGGACAAAAAATAACGTTTGTCCGTGCTTAATGGGATATCCGGCGCACCTGCGGCTTCAAGCCTTCAATTTTAAGCCCACAATTAATATAGTGACCACGATAGGAAATGACGACTTTTTTATATTCCGTTGCGGCAGGAGTTTTCCCCTGCCGCCCCCCATTGGGATCAACTGGATTGTTGCGCGAGGCGCACCCAACAAAACAGTGGCAAAAATAGTTTTTGACTATACAAAAATCGTGAATCAGCCCGATATAGGTCGTTAAGCGACAAGGAGTGATTATGTCCGATCTCAAAGATCCACGGGTTTTTTTTGCGGCAGAAAGGACATTGTTGGCATGGAGTAGAACCAGCATTGTCATGATCGCATCTGGTTTTGGGATAGAGCGGGCCAGTATCCTGATACAGGCGGTTACCCATGGAAGAACGACTGCCGATAAGACTGGGGCGGTATTCTGGGTGGGGCTTGCCTTTATTGCATTGGGAACGTTTGCCGCTTTTTGTTCTTCCCGTCAGTACCTCGCTGTTCTTAAAACGCTCACACCGGAAGAGTACCCAACAGGCTATGGGACAAAATGCGGACTTGCGATAAACACTATCGTAGCAGTTCTGGGTATATGCCTGGGCATCGCCGTTTATGTGGGACATGTTTCGTGAAATGCCTGAACGGCAAATAATTCTTTCAAGACGGACTTTTTTGATAAGCGATGGACAACTCAAATCTTTCAGTTTGTGGAATTTAAAATGCTTGGCGTGAATACAAAACTGTTGATTTTATTTATTGTTCTCACGGCGACGCTGGTTTTGTTTGTATGGAACCGGTGGCGCTACGATATCGTTGCGCTGGTTGCCCTGCTGGTTGTTGCGGTTGCAGGACTCGTACCGCCTAATCAGGTGCTTGCCGGACTCATTTCCCCATCTGAAATCTATAAAAGCATCTATATGTCCGTTATCCTGTTCGGCGACTATTGGCGGATGGGACTTCCGCTTCTGTACTGGTTGTAGCAACCGCTGTCCCTGCGATCCTTTGGATCTGCCCCCTGTAGTTGTCATTTCTCCGTGAAATTGCCCGCTTGGGTATGAACACATTTATAGCAAATGCTTCGCTCCTGCATTAATCTTATCCTCAGATGAATCACCCGAAGGGTTTTCATGATTTCAATTCAACATGCAACGGGGATGCGGTAGAGATATTTGTGGATCTGTTCCGGGTAAAAAACCTTATGGTCAGGACGATCATAATGCCAGTCGTGTTTGTCCGGAACATGATTTTCATGATATGGCCATTTGCGAAAGGGATCAAAGCCTAACGCAGCAAGGAGTTTTTTGTTACTCATAGCAACATTCCCTGCGCGGGGAGGCATAGGCCCCGCTTCTATGCGCATACACCCTTTCAGCAACCGGGGAGAATAGCCTCCCACCTTATTGACTATCTGTCCAATTTGATAGAGGCTGAGGTAACGATGAGAGCCAAGGTGGTATATTCCGCATATTTTGTTCTCTAAAGCAATTTCTGCAATGCTATTAAAATCTTCGCAATAAAAAGGAGACCGGATTTCATCGTAATATAACGTTGCCGGATTATTTTTTTTAAAACGTGACAATATCCAGTCTATTGCTCCTGCATGCCCATTAACACTAATTCCCATGGGAAGCGATATCCTGAAAATCACCGCAGAAGGGTATTCGCGTGCTATAATTTCTTCTGCCATAACCATGGTTTTACCATATACCGTAACAGGAGAAACGGTGTCATCTTCCGTGTAACAACCCGATGATTTCCCCGGAAATACTAAATCGGTGGAAAGAAATAGAAGACGAATGGTACGGTCTCCGATTACCTTTAGTATATTCTTTGCCGATTGAACATTCACCCGGTACGCCATTTCAGGATTCAACTCGCAGGATTTCAATGCACATGAGCCAGCCGCATGCAGTATAGAATTAAACTTCCTTGTCTTCATTAAGACAGCAAGTCCTTGTACATCTTCTATGTCAAGCGGAATTATTCCATTCCCGCGCAATGGCCAATATCGGGTGGGACGAATTGCAACTACATGCTCCGGATATTGAGAATGAAAATGCCGAAATGCATTGTAACCGGGAACGCCATTTACCCCGGTAATTAAAAGAGGAAGATACGCTGGTAATGTCATAATCTGAATTATCTTTAAGAGAGAGTATTGTTTTTTCAATAAGTCTAAATAAAAAAGGGAAACAGATAATCAATTATCCGTTTCCCTTTTAATGTAGCTGATATTTTGTCTCTAAATACACATTGAAGCGTTACTTCAGCCTTTTTAAGGCATGTTCCGCTCTGGAGAGTAATGTGCTGACTTCGGAGAGCGACATGGTCGGAGAAGATATCCTTTCGCGGAGTAATGTAAACGTCTTGTCAAGTTCTTCCGTCAGGTTCAGATCCCACTGTGTTTCGCTTACCGCGCGTGTTTCTACAGGCGCTGAAGATGTTTCTTCACCGCTTTTCAACCTTGCCAATTCCGCTTCCAACGCCTGAATGACTTTCTTCTTTTCCTCAATTTCTATATCCGAAATCTTCTTTGCTTCAGTATAGTAAATAAGCTGGTTTTTTACCTCTTCTTGTCCGCGCTTTATATCGTCTATCTGCAACTTGAACTTCTCTTCGGTGGCACTGTGCATTTCCTGTAGGGCGGCAATCTGTCCCCCCAGCTCCACGCTGTTTTTTTCCGCCGCAGATACCTTTTGTTGCTGCTCTTTTATTATGGTTTCCAATCCTGCAATCTGAATTCCAACCGCAGCCTTCACTGCACCAAAAGATCCCACCTCAACCTCTAGTTCGCCAAGCTTTTCGGACAACCCTTCTTTTTCTTCTGAACATTCCGCAAAAGTACCCTCTATTTCTTTCTTAGATGCTTCAACCTTATCTAATTTTTGCATCAAATCAGGAACTTTTAATACCTCCGTACGTCCTGCCCGAAGCTGTCTCTCAAGGCCGTGTACTCTTTCCTTCTGCAACCGGTACTTTTCAGTAACAGAAACCGCAAAGCCAACGCACAATAAACCGAAAAGCCCTACAAGCACAACCATTATCGCCTTAGATTTACTACAACTAGCCATAGAAAACCCCCTTATTCTGCATTTATTCTAAAACCCATTTGATGTTATATAAATATAAAATGATACATATGCCAGAGAAATGTAGAGAAATATTATATAATGAATATCACTTGATTACCCTTCTCAACGAAACGAAAAATGTGGCGAGGGGTATGCTAGCAAAATATAAAACAAGTTTCAAGTAAATTTGTCATTAAAATTTGGACGTCCGTTTTCATATGATGTTGCCAAAATAATCGAATTTCATATTGACTTTTCAGTTGTATGGCTATAAATTGAATCCTATATCGGTTAGGGTACAACATCTTGCGCTTACAAAGAAATATTCCTGCCCGAAGGATACAGCTTTTCCAACGTCCCACATCAAATTCAATCGGGTGTAATTTATGGACACAAACAACTTCGTACATCTCCATGTCCACAGTGAATACAGCCTTCTTGATGGCGCCTGCAAAATAAAAGACCTCGTTAGCAAGGCATTGCATTTTAAAATGCCTGCCCTTGCCCTTACAGACCACGGCAACATGTACGGCGCAATCGAATTTTACGAAGCCGCGCAATCCGCTGGAATAAAACCCATTATAGGCTACGAAGCATACGTTGCGCAAGGCAGTCGCCTTGACAAGGAATCAAAAAATGGGAAGGAAACACTTAGCCACATAACACTCCTGGCAGAAAATTATGAAGGATACCGAAACTTACTAAAACTTTCCACATCTGCATATCTGGAAGGCTTTTACTACAAACCGAGAATCGATAAAGAACTGCTGAAATCCCATTCAACCGGAATTATTTGCCTTAGCGGATGCATGGTTTCTGAAATCAATCGCCACTTGTCCTTTGACCGCCATGACGATGCCATGAATCTTGCCAGAGAATACCGGGAACTTTTTGGTGAAAACCATTTTTACCTTGAAATACAAAACAACAAAATCCCATTGCAGGA
>MHYI01000104.1:5441-8501 GCA_001828295.1 Planctomycetes bacterium RBG_16_41_13
TCAAAATAGGGAAAACACTAAACATCCCCCTCGTCGCAACCAACGACGTACATTATATGAATATCGATGACGCAGTTGCCCATGACGCATTGTTATGCATAAATACCGGTAAACGCGTATCTGACAGACAAAGGCTTCGTTTTGATACAAACGAATTCTACTTTAAAAATTACCAGGAAATGCACGCCTTGTTTAAGGAAATACCTCACTCCCTTGAAAATACCCTGCACATTGCAGACCGCTGCGATGTAAAAATGGATTTCGGGAAGCTGCATCTCCCAAAATTTACACCTCCCGAAGGGATAAGCAACAAGGCATATCTGAGAAAACTCTGTGAAGAAGGGGTGATAAGAAAATACGGCGCCATACTCCCTCACATCAGCGAACGATTGGACCATGAACTTAAAGTTATCGAGAAAACGGGTTTTGTCGAATATTTTTTAATTGTATGGGATTTTATTCATTATGCCAATACCCGCAATATCCCCGCAACGGGAAGAGGATCAGGGGCGGGCAGTATTGTCGCCTATGTATTGAACATCACCAATATAGACCCCATCGAAAACGATTTATTGTTTGAACGATTTTTGAATGCGGAAAGAATATCAATGCCTGATCTGGATATTGATTTCTGCGCAGAAGGCCGTGAAGAAATTATCCGGTACGTAAGGGAAAAATATGGCGGCGATAGCAATGTTGCACAGATTATTACGTTCGGTACGATGAAAGCAAAGGCTGTCATCCGGGATGTTGGGCGGGTGCTTGACATCCCTCTTTCTGAAGTCGACAAAATAGCAAAACTGATTCCTAATACCCTCAATATCACCTTAGAAGAAGCACTGGAACAGGAACCAGCTTTAAAAGCGATCTGTCAAACCGAAAAACAATTTAAGGAATTGTTCGACATTTCAAAGAAACTGGAAGGATTATGCCGCCATGCCTCAGTACACGCGGCAGGCATCGTTATTTCCGATGAACCATTAACAGAATATGTTCCGCTTGCCAAAAAAGGGGATGCCGTCACCACTCAATATTACGATGAAATACTGGTAGATAAAATAGGGTTGCTAAAGGCCGACTTCCTGGGTGTCCGGAAATTAACTGTAATAAAAAGGGCGCTTCAATTGATTCACGAAACCACAGGAGAAATTATTGATCTCGCAAAAATACCGGTAGACGACAAGGCAACCTATCAGATGCTTTCCAGCGGCAACGTAAAAGGGGTCTTTCAGGTAGAAACCAGCAAAGGGTTTAAGGAATTACTTAAAAAACTAAAACCGGAGACATTCGCTGATATCCTGCCTTTGGTAGCACTCTATCGTCCTGGACCATTACAAAGCGGCATGGTTGATTCATTCATCAACAGAAAACACGGGAAAGAGGCTGTTGAATATATCCACCCAACCCTCGAATCGATACTGAAAGAAACATACGGCGTCATTTTATACCAGGAACAGGTGATGAGGATCGCCAACCGCCTGGCAGGATTCACACTGAATGAAGCCGATAATTTGCGCAAGGCGATGGGAAAAAAGAAACCCGAAATTATGGCAAAATTCAAGGACCAGTTTGTAAACGGAGCAATTTCAAACGGCATTCCGAAAAAAACTGCGATAAAAATATTTGAACTCATGGAATTTTTCGCTGGATATGGCTTCAACAAATCCCATTCAGCGGCATATGCCGTAATTACTTACCAAACCGCTTATTTAAAAACCAATTATCCCCTTCAGTATATGACCGCCCAATTGAGCTGTGAAAAACAAAATACCGAAAAGATCATTGATTATATCGAAGACTGCCGCAGGATGAATATCGAAATACTCAAACCGGATGTCAATGAGAGCCTCAGCGATTTCACCATCTCTGACGGAAATAAAATACGTTTCGGTCTTGGCTCTGTTAAGAATGCCGGCGATAAGGCAATTGAATCTATTGTTTCTGCAAGGGAAAAAGGCGGTAAATTCTCTTCAATACTGGATTTCTGCAAGAGGGTTGACTTGCGCACCGTTAACAAACAAGTCATTGAGAGCCTTGTTAAATCAGGAAGCTTCGACTCTCTGTCTGATGACAGGGCAAGACTGCTCGCCTCTCTTGACTCGGCAATGGAACTGGGAAGCGCCGTAAACAAGGGGAAGCGTAGGGGGCAAAGATCATTATTCGATATCGGAAGCGCTATGGATGTGATCGAAACAGGAAACACCGCGATAAGCAACACTATGCCATGGAACGAAAATGAAATCCGCCAGGCGGAAAAGGAAAGTCTCGGATTTTACTTCAGTTCAAGCCCGCTGAGCGAGTATACAGAAAAAATCAAGCTATTGGCCACCAATTCTTCCTCGGAAATATCTGAACTGCCGGAGGGGACTGATGTGATTGTTGGCGGTATTATCACCGATATCAAAAAAAGCGCCACCAAAAAAGGCGACCCGATGATGTACATCACACTTGATGATATGGAAGGCGCGATCAAATGCATCGCCTTTAGCAAAGAACTGAAGGAATATGAGCCATTGGCAAAAATAGATGCCGTCGTTTTTATCTGCGGCAATGTGGGGTATAAAGGCTCAACGCCAAGTGTAAAAATAAATGAAATAATCGCGGGAAAAAACGCTTTCCCGCGCCTGGTAAAATCTTTTGGATTGCGCCTTGAAGCTGCTCATTTTGACGAAACCAAACTGATACAGTTAAAAGACCTTATTAAAAAACACAGGGGCGCGTGTCCGTTTTTCATTGAAATTGCCACTCCAAACAACGGAAGCGTTCAAATCAAAACCTCCAGCCAATATTCTGCCGCGATCACGGATGATTTCCTTTCCCGCACCAGGGAGCTTTTCGATCCACAAAATCTGTTGATTAACCAAACGACAATGGCAGTACTCAATTGAATACCTAAAAGGGTCCATGCCCGATTTTTCGTAACGTGTCATTTTGGAGTAGGAAATAAGGGTCACATCTGGACATTGGACAATATTTTCTTGAATTGTTTATGTAATTTATGATCTTTTGCAAGTCGTTGCTCGATCATGAGTATCAAGAAAAATACCTTCTCTGCGATTT
>MHYI01000104.1:8519-11557 GCA_001828295.1 Planctomycetes bacterium RBG_16_41_13
TAAAAAGCCCCTTCAAATTCTATTCTTGCCGGTCTTGCCATGGTTTCAGAATTATACATATCATGTAAATATTGTCCAGATGTGGCCCCTTTCCCTCATGTATTCTCCATATTTTAAAGAACTACTCTCCATACATTTCTGTAATAAGTCGTCTTAATTGAAGAGCTTCTTCAGATGACAATTTATCTACTTTTTGTTTTAATCGTTTCTTGCTAATTGTTCTTATCTGATCCACCGCAACCTCAGCAGTCTTGCCAGAACATTTAATCTGTACACGGCTCCTCCATTGAAGATGTAATCTTTTGGTCAGAGGACAAACAACCACGGTATCAAGGTTCTTATTCATGGAATCATGGCTGATAACGACAACAGGTCTAATCTTCTTTATTTCACAGCCAACCGCAGGGTTAAGATCAGCATAGTAAATTTCGTACCTTTTAGGAGTCAATGTTTTCATCATCCAGTCCGTCCAGCAAAGTTACGTCAAAGTCATCCCAATCTTCCTTTTCTTCTGCCATTGACTTATAAGTATCTTCCCATGATAATTTCTCGTCTTTCTTCCTGTGAAGTAGAATCCCTTCTTCCTTCTCTTCCAATACTACCGACTCTGAAAACCCATATTTTTGCAAAAGTTCTTTGGGCAAACGAATTCCCTTTGAATTTCCTATGGGAATCATCTTGATGTTCATAGTACGTATCTGTTTCTTCATTTCTGAATCCTTTCTGTAACAATGAAAATACAAGCATTTGTGTAATTACTGTAATTACACAAGGAAGTTGTGTCGAGACAATTTTTACCTGCAGTATTTATATCAATATCAAACCTACAATATAAACCTGGTCAATATCTTCAAAGAATATTTTCTCTTATGCTATTGCTTGGAGTATGAGAAAATACTCCTTGAAAATTTAATTCGAGGTTGTTTCACCATGGAAGTAAAATATTATATGACAAATAAGGGTCACACATGGACATTAGACAATATTTTCTTGAATTGTTTATGTAATTTATGATCTTTTGCAAGTCGTTGCTCGATCATGAGTATCAAGAAAAATCCCTTCTCTGCGATTTCCCCGATTCATCACGTGGTAAGGAAAAATAATGGTCACATCTGGACCCCTTTCCTCATTTTTTGTCATTAGAATTTGTTTCGGATTTCGGATTTCGTGCTTCGGATTTCGGCGGAGGTATGCTTTAAAAAAGGCCACTGCAATGATTCGCGCAGCCGGATGTACCCCTCCGCGCAGCCTCTTGCCAGATTTCTTACCCTTTTAATATAACCCGTTCTTTGCGTAACGCCAATTGCCCCCCGCGCGTCCAGCAAATTGAAAGTGTGAGAACACTTCATAACATAGTCATACGCGGGCAACGGAAGGTCCTCTTTTAATAACCTCTGGCATTCAATTTCGTAGAATTCAAAGAGTTTAAAAAGCATTGACGTGTCCGCAACCTTGAAATTGTAAGTGGAGAATTGCTCTTCATCCTGCTTATGGATATCGCCATAGGTATATCCTTCCACCCATTCCAGGTCAAACACCGATTCCTTTTCCTGAATAAACATTGCAATGCGTTCGAGTCCGTAGGTAAGTTCAAGGGTAATCGGTTCAAGTTCAAATCCGCCTACCTGTTGAAAATAGGTGAATTGTGTAATTTCCATGCCGTCCAGCCATATCTCCCATCCGAGACCTGTCGCCCCCAAGGTGGGAGACTCCCAATCGTCCTCAACAAATCGCACGTCGTGTTTTACAAGGTCTATTCCCAGTGCCCGCAAACTGTTTAAATAAATCCCCTGCGAATCTTCAGGGGCGGGCTTTACGATTACCTGGAATTGGTAGTAGTGTTGCAATCTGTTTGGGTTCTCCCCATATCTGCCGTCCGTTGGGCGACGGGAAGGTTCGACATAGGCGCATTTCCATGGTTCGGGACCGAGTACCTTAAGGAACGTTGCGGGATTAAAGGTTCCCGCCCCCTTTTCCGTATCATATGGCTGCCAAAGTATGCACCCATAATCAGCCCAGTATTTTTGTAACGTTAAAATAATCTCTTGAAATGTCATGGCGTTCACTCATATTTTTAAGTGATGAAAATTATTAAAACTTCTCCCTGCATAAACAGTTTTCGGAGTCTATCACCACATGTTTTCCTTGTCAAGAAATTACCCTATCATTGGATTTTGCCGTAATTTCAGAACTCCAGAAGCGCCTTTTTTGTCAAAAAATATTTAAACTATCGGAAGAATTATCATTCCATGTCAGAGATATAGTCAAACAAATAAGGTTTTCGAGAGATGAACATTAAAATTCGTAACACTTTAGTTTTTTGAAAAATTCCAATAATCGCAGTGTAGGGGCGAAGCATTTGCTGTAAATTGTCATAAATGCGTTCATACCCAAACGGGCAAATGCTTCGCCCCTACTTTTTCAAAAAACTAAAGTGTTACAATATTTCAGTCCCCTATCTTCCCCTTTTTTCTGCGTGATCATATAAACCATAAAGAACCGCATCATCATAGGCCCTTGTTATCCTGTTTCCTTCCTGGTCATCGTAAAGAATGTTTTTTATGCGATACGCTGTGTCCGACGTGTTTAGTGCAAAAACAATCAACCCTTGTGCTTCTTCTCTTGGCTCCAGTTCTGTGATTTGGAAAGGATCTATGGTATTGCAGGTATAATTGTCAATCGACAGGGTAAATCCATTATTGGTAATTGCCTTAAAATATACCGGGTCTACTTTTATTGTCTTTTCAGTCTGGTTTATAAGCCATACCCTCACGATTGCGGCGTGTTTTCCGGTATTTTTATAAAAAGCATCAGAACCAAAGCCAACTTCTTTCTCATAGTCCACAGAAGTAGAAATGTCTTTAATCACTATTCCCAGAGTCTCCCCTGTCTTGTAGGTTTTTGCCTTTTCCAGTTTAGCAGTTTGTCCAACTGCGGGTCTGATTGCCAATATAGGTATCGTCTGATAAATGAGAGCAACAAATACAATGAAAAATACCACTTTAATTTTCACAAAATCTCCTCTATTAATATTTTTT
>MHYI01000105.1:0-299 GCA_001828295.1 Planctomycetes bacterium RBG_16_41_13
GATTTTTTTCAAACTGCTAAATTGTAAGTCTATTAAGGATAAACGGATTAAATGATTGACTCCGATTATAGAAACATTAAAATATGAACAAAATAAAAATGTCAGGATAAAAATGTCAGGGGGATTCCAGCCATGTAGGGCAGGCGCTGCCTACCGGAAATTAGGCTGTTATGAAGTACGATTTCAGATTTAAAATTTTAAATCGTAAATCTAAAATCGTACTTCGTAAATCCAAAATCCCAAATCGTAAATCTAAAAGGAATATTAATGATTTTAAAAAGTTTTATAACCACAGCAAA
>MHYI01000105.1:357-1771 GCA_001828295.1 Planctomycetes bacterium RBG_16_41_13
CATACCCTTACAGGCGGCGTCCTTTTGTCAAAATATATTCGCGATATGGAAGGTGAAAATATTGCCGTTGTATTCCCCCCTTCAATCGGAGGCGCATTGGCAAATGTAGCGACAGCCTTTGCCGGAAAGGTCCCTGTAGGATTGAATTTCGTTGCAAGCAAAGAAGAGCAGGATTACGTTTTGAAAATGTGCGACGTACGCTCTATACTGACCTCGAAGGTTTTTATTGAAAAAGCAGGCATACATTTTGACAAAAGAATGGTTTTCATCGAGGACATAAAAAACACCATTTCAAAGAAAAAAAAGATACTGACGTACCTTGCGTGTAAATTCAGATCAAAAAATTCTCTCATTCAGGAATTTTCAGCTTATGATCAACCGGAGAAAAATGCGGTTATACTTTTTACCTCCGGGTCAGAATCCCATCCGAAAGGCGTACCTCTGACAAACCGAAATGTTTATGCGACTATACAAAACCTCTCTACCATATTTGATCCTATTCCCGAAGATGTCTTTCTGGGTGCGATGCCTTTTTTCCATGTATTTGGTTTTGTCGTTTGCTTATGGCTGCCACTATTAAAGGGACTTGGCGTAGTATTCCATCCAAACCCTACGGAATATGAAAAGCTGGGGAGGATAGTACATGATAAAAAGGTTACAATCGTGCTGGGCACGAGTACTCTTTATCGTGGTTTTGTGAAAAAATGGCACAAAGAACAGACCTCCAGTATACGTCTGGCGTATGCCGGTGCGGAAAAATTAAACAGTGCAGTAAGAGAAAAATTTCAGGAAAAGTTTGGTATCCCTATCTATGAAGCGTATGGCACTACGGAGAGCTGCGCCTGCATCAGCGCGAATAAGGCGCAGGATTTCCGGCATGGAAGCGTGGGAAAACTCTTGCCAAATATAAACAGTAAAATTGTAGATGCGGAAACGTATCGTGAAGTACCCCAGGGAGAGGAGGGCTTAATCCTTGTGCAGGGACCTAATTTCATGAAAGGGTATTATAATTCTCCGGAATTGACGGAAAATGCCTTTCACGAAGGATACTACATAACAGGCGACATCGGAAAATTTAATAACGGCTTTTTATACATTACCGATCGTCTGAAAAGATTCGCCAAGATTGGCGGAGAAATGGTGTCTCTTTCCCCTATTGAGGATAAATTATCCTGCATTTTGGATGAAATAACAGAGGGAGAAAAAAGGAACTGCGCCGTAGTAAACATCCCGCATGCACAAAAGGGCGAGCAGATCGTTGCATTCGTTGTCCACCCAAACCCTGATAAACTTTCGTTGAACGCCGCACTTGATAAACATGACATTACAAAGCTTTCACAACCCGACCACTATCTCCACATAGACGCCATTCCCTTGCTTTCCACAGGAAAGGTTGATTACAAAACGTTAAAGC
>MHYI01000105.1:2156-3203 GCA_001828295.1 Planctomycetes bacterium RBG_16_41_13
GATGACATTTCGCAGGATACGGCTTCTTTCCGCGCCTCCCAAAAGACTTTTCATGTTGTCATACAATTCCGGGTCTGCAATTAATGCCCCAAGTGTACCCTCGCCATCCGCTACTTTTGTAATAATTTCATTTAGCGAGTCAGAGGCGGTAATTAAATTATCCATGAGGAGCCTTCCCCTCACGTCATAAATTAATGCATTTAAAAGACCCGTACTCTCCCTGAATTGGATAATGCTTTCATTCAGCGACAGCGATACACTGTTTAAGGTCTCCGCAAGTCTTCCTTCCTCCAGTTTGTTAAAGAATTGAGCGATAGATTTTATAGCATTGGTTCCATTTTCAATGGCGGAGGTATAGTCCATCGGCTCTGCGCCTTTAATGGTATCTCCCTCCTTTATGATATGCCCGGCACCGTTTTTCGAAGATATTTCCACGTATGAATCGCCCGTAACATAACTGAGCCATTTTATGGTTGCAACGGAATCTGTCAGGATATTTTTTTGGACGGCTTTATCCACTTGCAGCACCACTTCAATTCCCGTGAAGGACACCTCGTCAGGGAGAATAATGTCTTTGACCTGACCTACCGTTACCCCCATAAAACGCACCGGAACGCCCTTTTGTAGTCCATAGACATGGAGAAACCGTGCTTTCAGGGTAATATGGGGTTTAAAATATCCCTTTTGTGAACCAAGGATAAACAACGCCGTGCCAAGACATATCAACGTGATAATAGTAAAAATTCCCGCCCGTAATTCGGCAATGTGTTCTTTATGCATACTTTCTCCTTTTACAAACAGATGTTGCCGCTGATAAAGTCCTTTACTTCCTTTAAAGGGCATGATGCTATTTCCTGCCAGGTTCCAACAACAATGATTTTTCCCTCATGAAGCATTGCGATACGGTCTGACACCGTTTTCACGCAATGGAGATCATGGGTGACAACGATGGTGGTAATGCCCAGTTTTTTCTGTAATTCCATAATAAGATCATTAATGCGTTGCGCAGTTATAGGGTCCAGACCTGTAGTGGGTTCATCATATAAA
>MHYI01000105.1:3292-5631 GCA_001828295.1 Planctomycetes bacterium RBG_16_41_13
ATGCCTTTAAGGCCTACCAGTTGTAATTTCTCTGAAACGCGGGACCTGATTTCGACTTCTGAAAGATTCAGGTGTTCCCGGAGCGGGTATGCAATATTTTCAAATACGGTTAATGAATCAAACAATGCCGCCCCCTGAAACAGCATTCCCACATGAACCCGTAATTTAATTAATGCGTCTTCATTCATTTGTGCAACGTTTTTCCCCATAACAAAGATATCGCCCTTATCCGGCTTTATTAAGCCGATAAGTTCTTTTAAAAGAACACTTTTCCCTGTTCCGCTTGCGCCAAGAAGCGATATGATTTCCCCTTCCTGCACAGAAAGGGTTATATCATTAAGAACGGGATGATTGTTAAATGATTTATAGAGATTTTTAATTTCAATTATGGGTTTTTTCATCAGAAGATCATAAGAAACAATTTTGTGAGGAAGAAATCTGCGATAAGGATGGAAATCGAGATGGTTACCACAGAAATGGTGGTGGAACGCCCGACGCCGGTAGTGCCCCCTGATGTTTTAAGCCCGAAATAACAGCCAATAACGGCAATAAGCAGTCCAAAAAAGACCGTTTTACCAATACCGCTCAGGAAATCAGAAATGGTAATGGTGGTTAAAATAGAATTAATATAGAAAATATGGTCGATATCCAGTTCAAAGGTTGCAATTATGAGTCCGCCAAAAATACCAATAAAATCCGCAGTGACCGTGAGGAGGGGCAATGTAATCAATCCGGCGAATATTTTCGGAGACACCAATTTCTTTATGGGGCTTGCGCCTAAAGCCCGCATGGCGTCAATTTGCTCTGTTACCTGCATCGAACCTATTTCTGCCGCAATGCCTGAACCGATACGCGCTCCCACCATAATAGAGGTGAGAACCGGACCTAGTTCCCTCACAATAGAAAGGGAAACAACGCTTCCCACATACATCTCTGCCCCATACATGCGCAACCCGTAAATTGTCTGGAGCGACATGACCATGCCGGTAAACAAGGCAATGATATTTACAAGCAGAAATGAACCGGCGCCAAAATTGTCAATTTCCTTCAGGAGCAGCTTCAGATTAAAAGGCGGCAAAAAAATGCCCCAAAACCCTTTGAAGGCCAGCAACGTTACCTGTCCCATTGAAAGGAGAAACTTTTTAACTGTATGGTCGATGGAAATGAGAACGTTCATTTATAAAAGTATGAGAAGTGTAGGGGAATAGATCGGTATTTTATAAGGGTTTTTGAAAAAATGATTCATCTGAACGAACTGTCCTGCACAGGGTGTTCATTTAATGTGAGGATTTCAACAACTTTTGCATCAAACTGTATATCGGCATGTTTCACCAATTCTTTCCTGGCGCTTAATGGATCTCTCGCGTTACGATAAGGACGTTCTGACAATAATGCATCATACGCATCCGCAACAGCGACAATCCTAGCTTCCAGAGGGATTGCGGCGCCTTTCAGTCCATCAGGGTAACCACTGCCGTCTAAATGCTCATGGTGATATTTGATGGTATTAATAACGGTACTATTTTTGATAATAGGCGTTAAGATACGCTCTCCGATGGATACATGGGTTTTAATATGCTCGTATTCTTCTGTCGTCAAGCCGTCTTTTTTGCCTAAGATGGATTCTTTGATGCCTATTTTCCCGATATCATGCAATAAACTCCCCAGTTGTACGTCCTCTGTGAATACTTCCGGCAGTGACATCTTCCGGCAAATGTATGTGGCATATTCAGCGACACGCCTTGAATGTCCCTCAGTGTATTTATCCTTTACTTCCAGTGCAAATACAAGGGACTTAATGGCATCCAGAAAGAAATCCTGTATATATTTCGTTTGTTCCGCCACCTTCTGTTCGAGCTTTGAGTTCCATTCTTTAAGCGCTTCATTTTGAGACCGTATGAGTTTGTTCAACCGGCCCAATTCTCTTTGCATGTTGAAATATTCGAGGCCCTGATTCACCGTGACCAAAAGTTCGATATTGTTCCACGGTTTTGTAATAAACCGGTAAACCTCTCCGTCGTTTATTGCCTTTATTGCCAAATCAATATCGGCATATCCTGTCAGCATGATCCGGATCGTTTCCGGTGAAATCTTTTTGACCTCATCAAGAAATGCTATACCGTCCATGCCTGGCATCCTGTAATCGGATATCACCATGTGAATATCTTTATCCTTTATCATTTCCAAACCCTTCATGCCGGCATCTGCAAAAAAAATCGTGCAGCCCAGATCCTCCAGTAACCTTCCCAATGAATTAAGGATATTTTCTTCGTCGTCTACAATAAGTATTATGTTTTGTTTCACCTTAAGGCGCCTCCCATCAGCCATTCCCGTGTAAA
>MHYI01000106.1:0-4947 GCA_001828295.1 Planctomycetes bacterium RBG_16_41_13
AGATTTACCCTGGAAAACTTTCTTTTAGAAAAGGAATATGAGGTAAGATTTACCCTGGAAAACTTTCTTTTAGAAAAGGAATATGAGGTAACAACCGCCAGCAACTATCAAGAGGCGCTGGTAGGCATTGATCGCGTGGATTTTGACGTCATATTCTCAGACATTCTCTTGGGGGTGGGAAAGTCGGGGATTGAATTTCTGAGGGAAATCAGGGAAAGAAGTCTTTGTACGCCTGTCATTATGTTTACCGGCGCCCCCGGCGCTGAAACCGCCGCAGAAGCCGTGCGTATGGGGGCGTTCGATTACCTTCCCAAGCCCGTCTTGAAAGATGCCTTTTTGCACATTACGGATCGGGCAATACGGCATAAGCTGTTGGTTGAGGAAAAAGAGCGTTACCGGTTAAATCTTGAAGCTATTTTCAGTAGCGTGAAGGACGCTATTATAACGGTTGATAAGGAATTGAATGTCCTTGAGGCCAACGAGGCCTCAAGGGATATTTGCAACATCACCCGTATCGACATCGGGACATCATTCAAAACCCTGTCGAATCAGTGCAATAAACAATGCTATCATGCCCTGTCTGACACCGTAAGAAACAAGCAAACGGTAGAAATACATCGCATTGAGTGCGGCAACATACTACGTCCACAGCAGGTGGCGTCCGTTACCAGCTACCCTCTTATCAACAACAAAGGGCTGTTTTCCGGAGCGATTCTGGTGGTAAACGATGAAACGCAACTGGTCACGTTAGAACGCGAACTGAAAGAACGTCAGCAATTTCATCATATCATAGGCAAGAGTGACACCATGCAGGAAATTTATTCCCTTATAGAAAATCTGGCTGACGTGCAAAGCACCATTTTGATTACCGGAGAAAGCGGCACGGGCAAGGAGCTCGTTTCTGAGGCGATACATTACAAAGGGGAACGCAGAGGTAAACCATTTGTAAAGGTAAATTGTTCCGCTTTATCCGAACACCTCCTTGAGAGCGAACTCTTCGGACACGTCAAGGGCGCTTTTACCGGCGCTACCCATGATCGAATGGGCAGGTTTCAGAAGGCGGAAGGCGGCACCGTTTTTTTAGATGAAATCGGCGATGTATCACCAAAAACGCAACTGCAACTCCTGCGGGTGTTGCAGGATAAAGAATTTGAAAGGGTCGGTGATTCCACCCCCGTCAAGGTTGACGTTCGGATTATTACCGCCACAAACCAGAATCTACAGGAAAAAATTAAGCGAGGTGAGTTTCGGCAAGACCTTTACTACCGGCTAAAGGTCGTAGAAATAAGCATGCCTCCGCTACGGGAGCGGCACGATGATATACCGCTCCTCATTGCCCATTTTTTGAAGAAATTCAATAATAAATTGCATAAGAACATAACAAACATTTCCGCAGACGTCCAGAATCTGTTTATGAATTACCAGTGGCCTGGCAACATCAGAGAATTAGAACATTCACTGGAGCATGCCTTTATCGTCTGCCATCAAGCCATTATCACGATGGAACACCTTCCGCTTACCATAAAAAAACACTTTGTACTGGAAACCGTTTTACCTGAACAAACATCCGTCAATGAAAAACAAGCGTTTCTTATGGCGCTTGAAAAGACTGCCTGGAGTAGAATGAAAGCGGCTAAACTGCTCGGCTTGAGTCGCAGCACCTTTTATCGAAAGCTACATGAACACCACATTAACGTGCGCAATACTTAGTTTCGGTTCGGAGGGTTAATTGATTTTTGTGGCGGTGTAAATAAATATTGTTTATGCACAGTCCGGCTAATGCTTACACCCTACAGTTCCTGCCTCCTTCATCTGAAATATCCTCACAGTTCCTTCTCACTCCCGCTCCGGCAAATGGTAAGCAGCGGCCTTGATACGGTAAAAGCAAAATGCTAACATATAACTATTATAAAACGTGATGAAATCGTGAAGGAATTTAACTGTTATGAAAAAAGTCATTGTTTTTGGAAATACGATTTTAAGCAAAATGCTTTATTATGACTCATTAAGCGCCGACAACTTCGAAGTCGTCTGTTTTACCGTTGATAAAGCTTATCTTAACCAACCGGAGTTTCTTGGAAGGCCGCAGGTTGATTTTGATTCCATAACGTCTCTTTACCCTCCCGGGGGATATGATATGATTTCCATATTGGGGGGGTATAGTAATATGCGAAACAGAGAAAAAATGTATACAAAAGCCAAAGAGAAGGGTTATAAACTTCGAAACTATATTAGTCCAAAAGCCGATTTTTCTCCGGAAATAACACTCGGCGAAAATAATATTATATTTGGACAATCACACATAGGGATTGGCGGAGTAATGGGAAATAATAATATCATCAGGCAAAATACTTATTTAGGGCATGATTTTATTATTGGAAATCATAATTTTATTGGCGCAGGATGCAATATTGGCGGAAACAGCAGAATTAAGAATACCAGTTACATTGGATTGGGAGCAACGGTTATTAATAATATCACCTTGGCGGAGGAGACTTTGATTGGCGCAGGCAGCGTAGTAATAAAGAATACTGAACCTTATTCCAAAAATGTTGGAAATCCATCATACATTATCGGTTATCACAAAGAGGAAGGAATAAAAATGAGTGTCACCGATGGACAAACTTATCATTAATTTTACCCCTACAGGAATGATCCCGACAAAAAGCCAGACCCCACATGTTCCCATTACCGAGAATGAGATTGTTGATGATGTACTGAAGGCATGTGAATTGGGAATTACCATGGCGCATCTTCACGTGAGGGACGAGGTGACGCAGCAATCCTGTTATAAAATGGAACGCTACGCCAGGATAATTGAAGGCATTAGGGCTGTTGCGCCAACGTTAGTCCTGTGTGTTTCAACCAGCGGACGTATTTTTAACGATTTTGAAAGACGCTCTGAGGTATTAAATCTTACCGCCGGCCTAAAACCGGACATGGCAAGCTTAACGTTGAGTTCGTTGAATTTTAATTCTCAAGCCAGCATCAATGATCCCAATATGATTTCTCGTTTAGCTCAAAAAATGCTGGATAATAATATTAAACCCGAACTTGAGGTTTTTGATTCCGGAATGGCCAACTACGCTAAGTATCTAATAAAAAAGGGTATCCTTAAACCACCGTATTATTTCAATCTGATACTTGGCAATATTTCTTGCGCACAGGCTGATTTACTGCATGCCGGTCTATTAATTAATGATCTGCCGGAACAAACGGTCTTTTCGATTGGCGGTGTGGGGAATTATCAGCTTCGCATGAATTCCCTTGCAATTTCTATGGGGTGTGGTGTGAGGGTGGGCCTGGAGGATAATATTTGGTATGATAACAACAGAACCAAATTAGCCTCAAACTCAGATTTACTCCGTAGGATAAAAGAAATTGCCAGGACTAATGAACGGGAACTGATGACTTCATCTGAATTAAGAAATATTTTGGGTTTGAACAATGGTTTCGGTGTGTATGGCGTTAAGGAGACATAATAATCATCATGGTAAAGACAAATAATCCGAAAGTAACGGTACGAATTCCTGCCTACAACCATGAAAAATACATTCGTGAATGCCTGGAAAGTGTTCTTAATCAGACTTTTCAAGATTTCGAAATAGTCATTACCGATGACGGCTCTTCCGACAGTACCGTTGAAATCATAAGAGGATTTAACGATACGAGAATTAGGCTTGAGGTTCTTGATAAAAATTACGGCAGTGCGTATGCGATTGAAAATTGTTTGAAAAGAGCAAGGGGGGAGTACGTTGCCAACCTTTGCTCAGACGATGCCTGGGAATTAAACAAACTTGAGAAGCAAATTACATTCCTGGATGAGAACCCGCAATTTGACGCAGTCTTTACAAAGGTCAAAATAATTGATGAAGACAGCAATCCTTTTGCCGGACAACATTTTTATTTACATGCTTTTGAAGTGGCAAACAGAACAAAAGAAGAGTGGCTGAACCATTTTTTTTATGTTGGAAATTGCCTCTGTATGCCAAGTGTAATGATCAGAAGAAGTGTTTATGAAGAATTGCATTACCAAGACAAAAGAATGGCAAGTTTGAATGATTTTGATTTTTGGGTGCGGTTTTCTTTGCAGCGTACATTTTACATCCTAGAGGATAAATTAACAAAGTTTAGGTTAAGAGCAAATGAGGCAAATGCAAGCGGCAGCAGACTCGACAACCGCATAAGGTGTCTCTTCGAGTACAAGCAAATATTAAATAATTACCTGCTCATTAAAAACCCAGAACTATTACTTAAAATCTTTCCAGGGTGCGATAAATATGGAACCGTTAATAATGCGTTGATTCCTTATTTTCTTGGAAGATTAGCCATCGATACAAAAGCAGAATTTAAGCAGTTATGGGGCCTGGAGACTATTTTCAATTTAATAAAAAATGAAAATATTATGGAAACATTGGATAAACAGTATGGTTTTTCCTATACGGACTTTTATAAATTTACATCAGAAAAAGATGTATACAGGCTTGCTTTTATCAGGCACCATGAGCAGGAAATGTATAAAACGAAAATGGAAATGGAGCATCTAAACGCTGCAATCATGGATTTGATGAATACCATTAAGGCCCTTCAGTAAAATCTACTGAGAAGGGTCGAAAATACTATAACAATTCCATGACATCGTTAAGCAAACCCTCGGCATATACCCTGCTTTCAGCAAAAAACACGGCGCACAGGATGTCCCCTTGTTGCATAAACGAGGTATAACGGTGTGTTTTACTCTGAAATGATCTGATTGCTCCAGACGTAAACTCCTCCTCTCCCCAGGTGCGCCATGCCTTAAGCGTATCCCGAAGTGCAGCAGCAGCCAAAAGGTCATCAGGATATTTCACCACCATCAGCTTCAGCGGTTCCGAATTGCCATCGGGTTTGTATTCGGCAATAACGGCGTCCGTCTTTTCGCCGAGGCCAAAAACATTCTCTTCGATA
>MHYI01000106.1:4977-5428 GCA_001828295.1 Planctomycetes bacterium RBG_16_41_13
ACAATCTTCCGCGCATAATAAGGCTGCATATCTTTGTACTATTTCACCATAAGCCCATTCGGTTCAACGGAAAAAAGCGTCAAAACATTCAGAATCACAACGTGGGGTATTGTAACCCACAAGAAAGCAGTGGAGAAAGATTAGCCGTGTTGGGTTGTGGTTGCTACGGGAAGTGTCCCGGCCAGGAAGTCGCGCACCTTCTTTATGTCTTCCCACACCTTCACCTTGTCATTAGGATTTCTCAGGAGATAGGCGGGGTGGTAGGTGACCATCATCGGAATGCCCTGGTACTCGTGAAACCTGCCCCTTAAGGTGCCGACGGGCGCCTTCGTATTGAGAAGCGCCTGCGAGGCAAACGTCCCCAACGCGCACAAAACCTTTGGTTTGATGATATCGATCTGTTTGATAAGATACGACGTGCAAAGCGCGATTTCTTCAGGCAGGGGGCTGC
>MHYI01000107.1:0-117 GCA_001828295.1 Planctomycetes bacterium RBG_16_41_13
TTTCAAAAATCTAAACTGTTACGATTAAAGAGATTTGCACAAATTGTAATGTATTTCAGATTCAATAAAATCTTTCTAAACGTATTTTTATTAACTTGCTAAAATAAATTTTAAATG
>MHYI01000107.1:323-1557 GCA_001828295.1 Planctomycetes bacterium RBG_16_41_13
TGATATTGCTTGTGGTATAGGAGGATTTTTGTTTTTTTTACAAAAAGCCGGCTATAAAAATGTTGTGGGAATAGATTTGTCAAACGAATCAATAGTTATTGCCAATAAGATGGGCATTAAAAATATTGAGCAGGCGGATATGTTTACTTTTCTTCCTTCGCACCGGGAAAAATTTGACATGATCATTGCAAGCCATATTATAGAGCATCTTTCGAAACAGGAAATATTGGCGCTTCTTGATTTAATTTATGACAGTTTAAAACCAAATGGAATTGTTTTAATAAGGACGCCCAATGCGACTTCTCGTGCCGGAATAGCAAGGGTATTTATGGATTTCACTCATGAGACAGGATTTAACCCCACTAGTTTACATCAGGTTTTGGAAACATGCAATTTTTCAAATATAATGGTCAACGGAGAAGAACCGGTATTTTTTGATCTCAAAAGTTCCGCGCGGGCTATTTTATGGAAATGTTTAAAAATGTATTACAAGATTTTCAGTCTCATTGAAATCGGCACAGGCAGGGGCATTTATAAGTTTAACCGGATTTATACGCCGGATATGTATGCCACAGCTACAAAAACAGATACTGGTAAAAATAATGTAACCATTTAGCTTCGCTGTTGGCTATTCCTATTTCACCCCTACAGGGTTATTTTTGAAAAACTACATTGTTATCAAGATAATTAATATCTATACATCGGGAGGTATTTTCTCACCATGAACAAAAAAGTTACCTTCATCGCGCCCTATGATGATTTAATGGCGTATGGCATTAGAATCCTCTCATCATCTTTGAGGAAAGAAGGGTTTTCCACCGAAATTATTTTTACGCCCCATATTTTAAAACAGAGGGATGCCCATTCTATAACCTCATTATCGGATGCGATAAAAGAGATGACCTATGATTCATATTTTGTGGGAATATCATTTTTCTCATGCCATTTCAATGCGGTTAAGGCGCTTACCGAAGCGATGCGAAACAAAATAAAAGCGCCTATAATGTGGGGAGGAAAACATATCTCTGCCAGACCCGAAGATGCGGCAGGCTTTGCTGATATTGTCTGCATAGGTGAAGCAGAAATCGCCATTAAAAACCTTTTAAACGCAATGGCAAAAAATGAAAATTACTACGACTTAAACGGATTTTGGTTTTTTAAAGACGGTAATTTCAAAAAAAACGGGCTTGCCCCTATTATTGAAGATCTCGATTTACTGCCCTACCCCGATTAT
>MHYI01000107.1:1586-1916 GCA_001828295.1 Planctomycetes bacterium RBG_16_41_13
AAAAACAATGCATAAAATGACCCCGGAATTATTGCAGGAGCATTTAAAAATAGCGGGAACGGTCGTTTATCAAACCCTTTCTTCACGAGGGTGCCCATATAGTTGCACCTATTGTTCCACTTTTAAAGCCCTTTATTCGGACAGCGGATATTTGAGATTTCGCACCGCAGAAAACGTCATTGGTGAGCTGAAAGAAATGAAATTCCGCTTTCCCCGGATGCAGGCAATAACATTTTGCGACGACAACTTTTTTGCCTTGAAAGAAGACCAATTAGAGAAATATGCCGCTTTGTATAGAAAAGAAATTGGTTTGCCTTTCCGCTGTCTTGC
>MHYI01000107.1:1978-6961 GCA_001828295.1 Planctomycetes bacterium RBG_16_41_13
CAAACAGGGAGCGAAAAAACCAGAAAACTGTATAAAAGAGGCCCTTCCACCGATAAAGTTTTGGATGCTGTTGGGCTGATTCACCAATTTAAAGGCAGATTAATGCCCTTCTACGATTTTATTATTGATAATCCGTTTGAAGAGGAAGAAGACCTCATTGAAACCCTGCATATGATCCAAAAGTTTCCCAGGCCGTATCGTTTAAACGTTTTTTCCCTTATTTTTCTCCCCGGCACCGAATTACAAAAAAAAGCGCAGGAAAAAGGGCTTATCATCGACCTGACACGGCAATTTGAATCGAGAAAAAAGAGTTACATTAACTTCCTTTTTTATCTCTATTGCCGTCCCATTCCACGATGGATCATGGGAATACTCGTATCCAAACCAATGCTGAAAATAATGAAACACAAATACATCGTCAATTTTTTATACTTCACAAGGGATTCCATAAAAAGACTGTTAAAGGGTAAGGCTGATACATGGGCGATAGAATAATAGTTTCATAACACTTTCGTTTTTTGAAAAAGTAGGGGCGAATCATTTGCCGGATTGGGTAAGAACGTATTTATGCCGGCTAGAGCAAATGCTTCGCCCCTACACAGCGCGGTAAATATCGTTATTATTGGAATTCTTCAAAAAACGAAAGTGTTACGCACGAATAGTTTTGGGACGGGCTGTTAAAGAGGACGCCATTAACCATAATGTTTAATAGCAGCAAAACAGATGAGCAGTAATATTTTATTAATCAAGACACATGCTTTCGGTGATGTATTGCTTACTACTCCGGCAATACGCGCAATTTACAAAAATAACCCGGCAAACAAGATTTATTATTTCACTAGTAGGTGGTCGTCAGAAGCGCTGTACAATAATCCTTACCTTACAAAAACTTTTCTATTAGACGATGACGCACTTTTTGGGAAAAAATTATATAAAATTGTCCCTTTAATACGACAATTAAGAAAATACAAATTTGAAGCTATCATTATTTTCAGCGCATCAAAATATATACATTTTCTTTCATGGTTAATAGGGGCGCCAAAGAGGGTGGGACTCGGCAATAGCAGTTTTATCACCCACAAAATCAGCCCTTCAGTGTTACAAAACGATTATGCCGCCGGGGCATATAATACACTGTTAGAGCCATTGTATATACCGTGCGATGGAACGAAGCTCGATTTTCAGATAAAAGAAGTATGCATTCCTGAAAATCTGAGTACTTTTCTCAAAAAATACAAGTCTAAGGTAATTGGACTTTTTTGCGGCGGGGGAAAAAATCCTCGCGATACGGTGCTGGCAAAGCAATGGGGCGCCAAAAAATTCATTGAACTCGCAAAATTGCTTTCTGCAGACGGATATGGATTCCTGCTTTTTGGGTCGAAAGATGACCGTAAAGTAAACACGACACTAAAAGATGAACTTCATGATGCTGTTTTTGATTTAAGCGGCCAATATTCTTTTAATGAAACGGGATATTTAATGAAATGGTGCAGGCTCTTTGTTACCAATGATTCTGCCCCCTTTCATATCTCTTATGCACTTACTATCCCGACGGTTTGTGTTTTTGGTCCCAGCAATTCAAAATTACTTTCACCCCGATTGCCATTTTGCAGATATATTCAAAGCCGTGTAGCATGCAGTCCCTGTTATGGGAATGATATTTTTATCGGATGTACAAATCCTGTTTGCATGGAAAACATTTCTGCAAATGACGTTTACAAAGAATGTAAGTCGCTATTAAGTGAAAATTTTAATTAGGAACATGTTATTCAGTTTGTTGGTACACAACGGCAAAGAACTTATTTTTCAGAAAGGCAGATGCAGTGAAAGTATTACTCATCAATCCCCCGTATTTAAAAAAATTCTCCCGTCCACAGCGGAGCCCCGCAGTAACCAAAAGCGGTACTCTCTATTTTCCCCTGTGGCTGGCATATGCAACAGGCGTTTTGGAAGAAAAAGGATTCGAGGTTGACCTTGTGGATGCGCCTGCAGATAATTTATCCATTGACGACATTATTGAAAAAACCCGCACATTCCAGCCAAACCTTATTGTTCTTGATACAAGCACGCCAAGTATTGATAATGACGTTGCCGTTGCCCGCAGATTAAAAGAAACCTGTCCGTCTTCTTTTATACTACTGGTAGGAACGCACGTATCAGCGCTTCCGGAGGAAGTCCTTAATAAAGAGAATAGCGTCGATGCAGTCGCCAGAAATGAATATGATTACACCCTGCCTGATCTCGCTAAAATTGTATCGGAAAAAGGCGACCTGAAAACCGTTCATGGGATAAGCTATAGGGATGGCAATAAAATCATCCACAATCCCGGAAGGCCGTATATTGAAAATCTCGATGAACTGCCATTCGTAAGCAAGGTTTACAAAAAATTTCTCCGGATAGAAAATTATTTTAATCCAAACGCCCTCTACCCTATGGTAACGATTACCACTTCCAGGGGGTGTCCATTCCCATGTACCTTTTGCGTTTATCCCCAAACTCTCATGGGCAGAGGTTTCCGGCAAAGAAGTATTAATAATGTAGTGGAGGAAATGGAATATATTACAAAAAATTTCCCGCAGGCAAAGGCGATCTTTTTTGAAGATGATACGTTAACCGTTAATAAAAAACGGTGCAAAGAACTTGCAGAATGCATACTTCAGAAGAAAGTAGCTATTTCATGGACGGCAAATGCAAGAGTCGGCCTGGATTATGAAACAATGCGAACAATGAAGACGGCAGGCTGCCGGTCGCTTTGCGTCGGTTTTGAGAGCGGAAGCCAGCAAATACTGGATACTATGAAGAAAAAACTAAGCCTTAGCGAAATGGAAGCATTTATGGCGAATGCAAAAAAAGCGGGCATGTTAATACATGGCTGCTTTATGGCCGGACTGCCAGGCGAAACGAAAGAAACCCTCAAGGAAACCCTTAATTTAGCCAAAAGGCTCAATCCCGATACTGTCCAATTTTATCCTGTCATGGTCTATCCGGGAACAGAAGCGTATACATGGTATAAGGAAAAAAGATTGATAACTACCGACAATTTTTCAGAGTGGCTTACTCCGGAAGGCTTGCATAACACCGTTATCAGTACGGAAGAGTTATCTTCTTATGATCTTGTCAAATTCTGCGACGATGCAAGAAGGTCTTTTTATCTAAGACCGGGTTATCTTTTTTACAAATTAAAACAAATGATTGTCCATCCCAGAGAAATAAAGAGGACGTTAAAATCAGCAAGAACATTTTTCAAATATTTGCTAAGAGGCTCAGACGTAAAGCCAAAAATTCAATGCTGAATTAAAATAGGAATTAAACTATGGAACTTTTATGTTTTCCCCACAAATCGAGAATGCCACCACATTATTCGGTAGTGGGAAAATATATTCCCTAAACCTTGCCCAGGAAAAATATCTGCAAACACAAGTTACCATGTTGAATAATTTGATTTGATACTTCGGGGACCATAACAGAAGAGGTTCTGAACATTTTAACTACTTTAATGGGTAAAAGGGAAAAATTATTAAAACGAATTTTATCAGGCAAATCAGATTACAATATTTCATTCGACGAACTTATAAATCTACTGATTTCGCTCGGGTTCAAAATGAGACAGGAGGGAAGCCACAAAATATTTACAAAAGATGGAGTAATTGAGAGAATCAACTTGCAGTCTGAAGGTTCAAAGGCAAAAGGATATCAGGTGAAGCAAATAAGAAGAATATTAACAATGTATACATTTGATATAGGGAGAAACGATGCGTGAATCACAGTATGAAATGATTATTTATTGGGATAAAGCAGACAGTATTTATGTTGTTGAAGTACCGGAACTACCAGGATGCATGGCGCACGGTAAATCAAAAAAAGAAGCGCTGGAAAATGCAGAAAACGCAGTAACCCTTTGGTTAAAAACGGCACAAGAAGATGGTATTCAAATACCAGAACCCAAGGGTCGTTTAATATATGCATAAATTATTGAACAGCACGGAAGAACCATCTCCTTGTGACCTTCTTAAATTCTGCGGTCGGTTTGATTGGTTTGATTTCCAATATCCTGTTTAAAGGTCGTTTCGTTGTCTTTTTGACTATAAGCAAGTCAATATCACGCCGTTCGTGAATATCCCCCGAACAGAGAACCAAAAAAGAATGAACTTCTCCAGCGCATAATATCGTTTAAGGATTTCTATAATACGGCTTAATTCTTCTTGTAACTGTTTCTTTTCTCTGTTCATAGACAATACCACACAAGTCCAACACGGACAAGCAGAGTTTGTCCGTGCCACCCTCTTATCAATTTAAAATTCACATTTTATGAACATCTTGTGTATAGTCATCTGGTTAAACAGTAAGAAATGTTACAAACTTGATACCCCAAAGCCAGATCAACCACCGGCAATGGCTGGCACAACAGATATATAATCCCCGTCTTTTACCGGTGTTTCCAGATTATTGAGAAACCTAATATCCTCATCATTGAGGTAGAAGTTGATAAACCTTCTTATTTGTCCGGACTCATCACAAATCCTTTCTTTAATACCTTTGTAATTTGCTTCCAGATTGCTGATAATCTCGCCAATATTCTTTCCCTCTACCTTTACCTCTTCAACTCCATTCGTAAAGGTTCTCAATGGCGTAGGTATGCGCACAGTTGCCGACATAATTATGCTCCTTTAAAATATCTTAATGTTTATATACATGGAATTTTAACTTATAGCGTAGGATGGGTCAGGCGGAGCGGACACATCAGTTGTTCTTAGTACCGATACGAATCAGGCTTGAACGGGCCTTCTATGGGAGTACTGATATACTCAGATTGCTGCTTCGTCATGCGGGTAATCACCCCGCCAAAACCTTTCACCATTTCAGCGGCAACCTCTTCGTCCAGTTTTTTGGGAAGAACCTTAATATAGACCGGTTCGCGCTTAGATTTGGGTTTGCTTGCCCATGCCTCACGATAGAGAAATATCTGTGCAAGCACCTGATTTG
>MHYI01000107.1:7031-7670 GCA_001828295.1 Planctomycetes bacterium RBG_16_41_13
GAAGAATAATGTAATCTTCAGGGTCATCGGATCGGTATATCTGATGAACCTGAGGTTTCACCTCTACCCACCTCCAGTTTTCACGCATAAATTTAGTATCAATCTCAAGGTCGAAATGTCCGATATTACACACAACCGCGCCCCGTTTAACGGCGGCCAGCATGTGGCGGTCACATACATTTACATTGCCGGTAGTCGTTACGATCAGATCGGTCTTGGCCAGCAATTGTTTGTTTATACCGTCCGGAGAACCGGTATTTGCCCCGTTATTGTAAGGAGAAGCCACCTCATACCCATCCATGCATGCCTGCATACCACAGATGGGGTCAATCTCAGAAATGTTAACAATCATACCCTCCTGTCGCAAACTCTGGGCGGAACCCTTACCAACATCGCCATAGCCAATGACAAGGGCTTTTTTCCCGGACAAAAGGATGTCGGTGCCGCGTTTAATAGCATCATTTAAACTATGGCGGCATCCGTATTTGTTGTCATTTTTAGATTTGGTTACAGCGTCGTTGACATTTACAGCAGGAACCTTAAGCTCCCCTTTTATTAACATATCGTGCAAACGATGAACGCCCGTCGTAGTCTCTTCGGTAATGCCATGGATTTTTTCAAGCATCTCTGGATATTTCA
>MHYI01000108.1 GCA_001828295.1 Planctomycetes bacterium RBG_16_41_13
TGAAGGATGATTGAAAGATGAAGATTGCAAAGTAGATAGAGTGGAAAAAGATAAATAA
The DNA here is from genome assembly GCA_001828295.1 of Planctomycetes bacterium RBG_16_41_13. Next base: position 59 of record MHYI01000108.1, read on the forward strand.
TATGTGAGTGAAGTATGCTTAATAGAATGAAAAAAGATGAGTAATTTATGAGTGAAGCATGATTGATAATTGAAGGTTGCAGTATAAAATATTTTTTGTAGTTTTGTTTCATGATTGATTTAGATAAAATATACACAGTAGGAAAGGGAACAATTGGAATCACATTACTACAACTCAGTGACACAATTCAAACTACTACACATTTTAACGGAGAGAACTGGAAATTGATTATTCAGGCAGTGATTGCGATTGCCACATTGATAAGTTTATTTATGAAGAAGAAAAAACGATAAGATGAAAGTTCCGCAAGAGCAAAAAACAAATTAGAGGAAAATACATATCAGGTTTTTTGCACTTACTCCTCGACAACAAAACTTTTTCAATCCTCACATGAAGACATGAGAGGAACAAATCTGCAGAACGCAATACACTTCCGCACAGTGCAAGAGAATTCTCTTATGTAGTTACCCATATCCCTTTTAGTTGAAACCCCTTGAATTCATAACATTACTGCTCTCTTAACCAACCTCGCCCCCTTGCGTGTGTGTGCAACCGCAATCAACACAAGCACACACACTGTTAATACGCTGAGGTGTTTTTTTTTATATGGCTCGCGCACATACAGCCAAAGAGTGCGCGTGAGCCAAAAAAAAAACTCCCAGCGTAGGGGGCTCGGGGGAAATACAAACTTCCAATTATCTTGCCCTGCTTGGTTGCTTTTATTTTTTGTGCCTTGAACACAAACTCAAGACTGCAGCAAAGCAAACCCACCACGTTAAAAAGGTTTGCATTGCTGCCCGACATCATGGTTTGCGGGCGAACGGCTACCCAGCCCGCACCGCAAACCCTGACAAACAGCACCGGGACTCAAGATTCGTTGCGACATCGCCCAAGCCACACAAAATAAAAGCCCAATCAGGCCAGCTATAAAAAAAAATGTAATTCATGCGTTATTGTGTAATTATCATGCTGGTATTGCAAAAATATTCACCATTTATTGACACGCAATAGTTGATAACTATAATTGCATAATGAAATAGTTATCGTAAATTCGCCTCATGAAACAACGCCACGTATTTATCCTCCTCTATAACGGAACAGTCGAACAAGCCAGCACCGACATAAAAGTACTGCATCATATTATTTGTGTTCACTGCTTGCGTATTCATGTTCCGCTTCCGCTTTCTTATGTCCAGGTCACGCGCGTACTCAACTCCGCAACATCATTCATCCATCTCCCGGTCAATGGTCATCAGTGGGAGATCATTGAAAGAAAACTATTGTTCACTCGCAGAAAAAAAACTCAGGGCAATATCGCACCAGGATCTATTCACAACAACATAAATTCACAATCCTAAACCCCGCAAGAGCCGAGCGACAATACAAACGGCAAACAGGATGGAAGAACAAAAACAACATTCAGAAACCTTCTACGCAATTATTGATTACCAGGGTTATTACTATTCAATTTTCAAAGACAAAATAGCGTACAGATTAGGACACTCTTTTATGGTACAACTTGCAAAGCCAAATGAACTAACAATGTTAGAAAATAGACTCATACCTAATGAGCTTTCTTTTATCAAAGAAATCAAAGTTATTACAAGGCAAGAAGCAAGCCAAGCCATACTAAAAAAACTATTTTCAGCAGACCGTTACGCACGAGTAACGCCAGCGCACAAGCAGAACCAAGTCGGCTCTACTAACAACGAATCGTTACAAAATGTAATGATTGAACCAGAATTGATAAGCAAAGAAAAATTTTGTGCAAGGTGCCTAAGTCCATACATGCCAAATTCAGAGAAACAGAACTACTGTAGTAACGCATGCCGAGTAGCAGCGCATAGAAAAAACAAAAAAGAACTAACTATATAAATGAACACAAACCCGAGCGGGAGAAAAAAAATTCCCGCTCATAAACCCAACAACATGAGTAAAATCACAATCAAAGGGGAAATCATCCGAGTAAGTGACCCCAAAACAGCAGGGACCGGAACGGTCAGAGAAGTTGTACTTTTAAAAAAGTATCACGACCCGCAGACAGGCGAACTCAAAAATGAGGATTACTACCCCTGCCAAATTTGGCAAGACAAGTTTCCTGATTTTGAAAAATGCTATCACGTAAATTCAAAAATGGAAATTACCGGTTTCATCAACGGGCGCAAAATTCCAAAAGATGGAGGAGATAATTTCTTTCTTAATTTTGTCGGAAAGTCCTTCAAAACTCTGTAAGATAGTTGCCCGGGAGGGAGGGAATGGTAGGGATGCCACCCCAAGCGCCTAGCGGTAATGATGGGGCAAGTCGGGAGCGGAAAACAAACCGCTCCCACTTTTCCAATACACGACATGCCCTTTCCGTATGCTCCTATCCAAAGTAAGTATCTAAATAATTCCCATCATGCAAAAGCTAAAATGTCCCTCAGTTCAAAACTGGATCCAACCCTTCCAGATTTTTTGTTTGCCAATTGCTTCCAGCGAAAAAACTGTAGGTATGAAAAGACATGTAGCACAAACAATGACATTCACAATCTCAAAAAACTAACACCACTATGCAAACAATAAACTTTTCATACAACGGGAACAATAAACTTAACTGTAAATACTTCACTACATTACGCTTATCCTCACGCCTTTCCATAGGTGAAATCGTATGGGTTACAGTGAATAATGTTTTCCTCAAAGAATGTAAGGTTGTACAAATAAAATCTTTTTTAATGGAACAATTGGACCTGCAAACTTGTGGACTCGATACAGGGTACAGTGTAGAAGACACTAAAAACATTCTTAAAAAGACGTACTCAAAAGCAAACTGGCAGACACAAAAAATATATCTATACATCTTAAAAACCCAATAAAAGTTATGAGAAAAAAAATCTACATCTCCGGTCAAATCACAGGGCTGCCAATCGAAAAAGCACGTTACCTTTTTGAACAAGCAGAAAGTTTTCTGTACAACTCAATAAAAGCAGACCCCTACAACCCTATGAAATTTTCTAATTGCGCTTGGTCTAAATGGGAAGATGTTATGAAGTTCGATATAAAGTATTTAATGGCATGTGAAGGTATCTACATGCTCCGCAACTGGAAAGAAAGCAAAGGAGCCATACTCGAACATCATATTGCAAAAGAATTAGGTTACCTTATTATTTATCAACAATAAACAACCCTGCCTTATGGGTTTATCCTATTTCGCAGATTTACACATTTGACCCCCCTATGGCACCATAGGGGAAACTCAGCACCTAAGTAAAAGCGAAATAGGTAAGAAGATGAAAACACAGCCGATACTCATAGATTTGTTTTGCGGTGGAGGGTGTGCTGCATATGGATATTTGAGCGCTGGCTTCTTTGTCATCGGCATAGACATAAAATCAAGTAAAAACTACCCATCCTACAATCATACCCTCGATTATCTGACAGCAATAAAACGCTATGACAATATCGCCTCAGCTTATCACGCATCGCCACCCTGTCAAATGTACAGTAAGCTGAAAGGTTTGGTGAAAAAAGATTACAATTCTTTACTTGAGCCGGTGAGAGAAGCTCTTAAAGCTACCGGCAAACCCTACATAATCGAAAATGTACCGGGTGCGTCAATGACAAATATAATCAAGCTCAACGGGACAATGTTCAATTTGAAATGTGTAAAAGAAAGATGGTTTGAAAGTAACTGCCTGATAATGCAACCCGAGAGGTACAAAATAAAAGGTAAATGCTATGTGCCAGGTTATGGCATAGGGGTAACAGGTTACGTTTCAGTTGTTGGTAATAATTTTACAAACGCACAGGGGAAAATGGCAATGCAGGTTACCGGGTCAATGACGAACAGAGAGTTAGCTGAAGGAATACCACCCGCGTACACAAAATTTATTGGCGAACAACTAATCAATTATGTTTAGTTGCGGATATGCGCACCAAAAAAAGAGAGCGATTTAAAAAGTACTGGCGTATCAGTTACGTGCCACGTATTGCCGTTCTTCTTCGTGAGCCATACCACTCAGTAACCCGCCTACAAAATCTAAAAGGCGCCAAACCGGAAAACGACCTCAGCAATCAGCATCAAGGTATGATAAGCGCAAACGCAAAAACAAAAATGCGTAATGCCGTTTTATGGCTTGATGCTTCTGCGAAATATAAATGGTGCTATTCAAAAACCACAGGGAAATGGTTTCGGTGGAGATTGAATTTTATTCACCTCACAATTCCAGCTCAAGCAGGTAAATCAGACAAGTTTGTGAAAAAAGTATTGAACAGATTTTTTATGTATGCCTATAGAAAAACAGGGATGCGCTCATACATTTGGAAAGCAGAGCCACAAGAGCGGGGAGAAATTCATTTTCACATCACCAGCGATTGTTTCATTTGGAAAACAACACTGCAAAATATATGGAACGGTTGTTTAAGATATTACGGTCTCATCGGCACACACGAAAACCCGCCATCCACAAAAGTACATCCGACTGCAAATATTAAATTGATGACTGCTTACCTTGTTAAGTACATGACAAAAAACGATAACCACCGCAGAATAATAAGCGGACGCTTATGGGGCTGTTCTCAAAATCTTTCACAGGCAAAAAATTTTCATCTCACAATTTCAGAAGATGAATTGTCACCAACCTATAAAGAACTGGAAAAAGATTCCATTAGGGTAGATAGTTACGATTGGTTGACAGTTTTTAATTTGAAAGATAATTATTTTGAAAGGATGGAACCATGTCCGGTACTTTCTATGTACAGAGAAAAAATACGTGCAATTCAACAGGGATATGTCGCAGATAGCAATTTATTTTTCAACGAAGAAGGTAAGCCCATGTCCTTTGAATCAGCAGTGAAAAAAGGACTCCCACCCGCTCAGCAAGCACTTTTTGAGGAACAATTGTTAATATCTTCCCAAAACTAAGTCCTAATATCAGAAAAAATGTATATTTGCTAAACCAAACAAAAAACAACGCCATGAAAAAATCATTTATCTTCCTCTACAGCTTCCTATTCAACTATATTCAAAACA
>MHYI01000109.1:0-196 GCA_001828295.1 Planctomycetes bacterium RBG_16_41_13
ATTTAATGGATAGGTCAAGTCGATAACTATAGCCTTACCCTTCATGACGTCTTCAAGAACCCCCGCCCGCAAGCATTGTCCAAATGGAAACAACGCTATCCCCAGCGTAAGCATCTGCAGAAACATTTTCATCCCATACTCTCCTTTTAACTTTACGTGTGTATCGACAGAACTTAACTATTCTTAAACCATATAT
>MHYI01000109.1:324-5367 GCA_001828295.1 Planctomycetes bacterium RBG_16_41_13
TGGTCGGGGTGGCGGGATTTGAACCCACGACCTCTTGAACCCCATTCGTTAAAAGGGTATTTTTGGTATTTTTTATAACTGACTGATAATGTGTCTGTTATGACCGCAATATTTTATCGCAGAATGAGTTGCAACACAAGTTTAATTCTGGTGATTCTGATGGCTTCCTATGGATTTCGTTCGAGTTGACTACAATTTGACTACACTATGGAAAAGTTTCTGTAATCAAAAGGTCATCCTTTGTAATCAGAAGACCATAAAGTTGTAATCAAATTATCGAATAGTAATGGTACATTCCGTTTGGCAAAAATTAATTTAAAAAACAATAAGGAATTAGACAGATTTCATAATTTATGGTATAAAGCGTATATTAATAAGGCACCTCTTATACTAAAAAGTTAAATATTGCGAAAAAAGAGGTTAGGGTTTAATAGCAAAAGTTAAGAGAACAAGACTCGCAATTAAGGAGGCAAAATGAAGCAAAAAGATTATGAAATAGCGAAAAGACTGAAAGAGAGATTGTCTGAAGTTATTCGCTTGATTGATTTCAGGGTTTTCGGTTCAAGGGCACGAGAAAGTGGCGATGAATACTCTGATATGGATGTTTTTATAGAGGTTGAATCACTTAATAAAAAACTTAAAGAAAAGATATCTGAAATTATATGGGAAGTTGGTTTTCAAAACTTTATTGTCATTTCACCCCTTATTTTTACAAAAGAAGAAATAGAAAATTCACCCTTGAGATCATCTCCCATAGTAAAAAATATTAGAGAAGAAGGCGTAGTGGTATGACAGAAAAGCAGACACTTTTCCAATATAGGCTAAAGCAAGCGGAAGAGACCCTCTCAGATGTTGAAAAGATGTTACAAGAAAATCTTAGTCCAAGGTCTATTATAAATAGATCATATTATTCTATGTTTTATGCAATATTAGCCCTCTTTTTGAAAACTGATATAAATTTGAAAACATCTAAACATTCAGGTGTTATTTCCATATTTGATAAAGAATTTGTACATGCAGGAAAGATTGATAAATACTACTCTAAAATTCTGCATAAAGCATTTGATGCAAGGCAGGAGAGTGATTATAAAGAGTTTGTTGAATTATCTACTAAAGACGCTGCGGAGGCAGTAAAACTTGCAAGGGAATTTATTGCATGTATCAAAGAAATTATACATATATAACCGCCTGTATTTGTTGCTTTAATGTTCCAGAATAGTTCTCAACGATGTTAATTTGAAATATGAAATATGAAGGTGCGACCCTATTCCCAACTTAAGTTATTGTTGTTACCTCTACAGATACATTTTTTATTATTTTAACAATTTCAATCCCCTGCGTCTAATTCTTTATCCCTGCACTAATTGATGGTTGCCTATTGCATTATTATAGGGATTTTTAACCAATTAGTTAAGATTTAAGTGTGACTCTTTTTCTACTTCGAACCAGCAATCGGTATAAAGAAATTTATTTGTCAGAAGAATCTTCCTTTGTTTTTGTTTCAGTTGGCATACCAAATATTTTCGTAAAAGATGCACGAATTAATTTGTAAGTAGTTTCAACCCCATCTCGAGCGATGGTTACTTCAACAGGTGTATCTGCCATTCCAAATAAAAGCAACCTAGCATCCCTTTTATTGGATACATTTTGCCCATCTATTTTTATAATCTTATCCCCTGCTTTAATTCCAGCAGTATCGGCAGGAGAATTTTCTTTTACCTTAATTATAAGTGGCGTATCTTCATCACTTAAACAAATACCTATTACACCTGCTTTTTCAATTTCAATGTATCCTGCTGCTCGCAAACTTTTTACGCAATCATTTTGGATAGAATCCGCAGTTGCTATACCCATAACCCCATAACCATAGGAGTAACAACGCTGCCATTCACCCATTGCATTTATCATTATTTGACTATAGCTTGCGCAACCAGTAAAGTAAAAACAGCATATAACAGAAAGCAACATATATAATCTTTTCATATTGGCCTCCATTTATTTAAAGATTAACCCCTCACGATGTATTGACCCATTTGCCAAACAAAACATGTTCCTATTTGTTCATAGGTATAAATTTGGAATCTCGTATTACTGCATTATAAAGGGCTCATTTATCTTTCTCAATACATTGCTCTCTTGACGGCAGTTAATTGACTAAAATCAATCCCAAAAATGATATTTGCACCGATTACAGACACAATAGCTTGTAACAAAACAGGTAGATCATTTTTATGGTCGGGCGGTAGGCGATTGATAATATTATCAACTTTATTCATGTCTTTGAAAAAATTGCCATGAAATACTTGATTTCTATATGCTTTGGCTATTTCCTTAACCTCATCAGGTCTTATAGTAAATGGCGCATTTAAATCTAGATTAATTGCATCCAAAGCTTTTTCAATATAATTGTCAAAAGCATCTGTTTCTGGTTTTAATTCTTGCTTAATTAGACTATGGCAACTCATGCACATTTTTTTTGACAATTTATTGTCTAAATCTTTCATAATAGAATTCTTTAATGAATTTTTAATGTTGATTCCTTTATAAAGAGCCAAAGCTTCCATAAGTTGAAAGGCAAACGCAATCTTTGCTTCATCAAAAAGTGTCATAAAAAGAATTTTGTAATAAGAAAGGATTATCAGGATTTTTTCCTGTTCTGGATTGTTGAAGATATTTTCAATTTTTTTGGTAAAATCAGAAGCAAATGTTGCGATGGAATTTTCTTTTATATATGCATGACCGTTGAATTGACTAGGACATATAAAAGCATTAGCATTACCAATAATTTTAAATTGCATATATAAAACTTCTTTCTTATATCTGCCTATCAATATTTCGTATGAAAGAGGAGCACCTGTAAAAAGAAAAAGGCAAGAAGTTATAACTTCTAAACGCTCTTGAATAGAAGATAATGTCCATTGTTTTTTATTGCTAAAATAAAGACTCCTATCCGTCTTTGAGAAAATAGTTGGCATACGACGAGGGTTACGAGAACTATTATCGAAAAACTTAAATAGTGTAGTGTTATTTTTTTCTGGGTAAAAACTGATACCCCATTCATCAGGAATACTGATAGTTGATCCTTTTTTGTAAAAATACATAATGTTGGGGAAATAAGTTATTCCATACCATAGTTTATTATAATTATCTTTTACAAAAGTATCTTCTTTTTCAAAATATAATTCAGATTCTTTATCTGGTAAATTAAATACTTTTTTTTCTATTGATTTAGGTTCATCCGTCTTTATTTCCCAATCCTGTAACTGTCCTTCTACACCTCTAAGCATTTCGATGCTAATTTCACTAAGAATATCATCTAATACTGGTAGAAAAATTTGTAGACTTAAGTCAGTTTTAAGAACTATAAATGCATTATGTATATTTTCTGTTGTAGTTACTTGACCGTAAAATTTATGTTCTTTATGTAACTGCATTATTTTCATCATAAGCGAGTTTTAAAAGAGTTAAAATTATTTGTCGTAAATTTTAACTTTTTTATGACTGATTTTATTTTTTTCTTTTTTGTCATCTTTAATTAATTGTTTCTTTATGACATTTATTGCATATTCCTTATCCTCTAATGGTAGCAGGTTAAAATCTTCGATTAATTTGTTTAAAGTTTTAGTACCCACTCTTTAATACCTCCTCTTTTTCAAACTCATTTTTACATTTCATTTTCTTCTCGTCAAGAGAAATGGTCAAGTCTTGTCATTAATAATACTTGCAAAAAAACTAGGAAGAAACATATTTACAGATTTTTTGAACTCTTCTGCCTTTTCAGAAGATGGGAAATGAAATGTATAATAACCATATTCTTGCAGGAACTCCTTTTTTGCTCCATCTACAGCACTTTTATTGGAAATTTCGAATGCTAATGCTTTTACCATAGCTCCGATTTTCCGGTCTTTGTTATATATCGATATCTTTACCTCAACCATAATAACTCCTATATAGAAAATTTCTAAAAAGCAGACGGAAAACGTCTAGGGCCACCCGTTAGAATGTACTTACACTACATATCAATTTTGATTTCTTTCTCTTCTTCCCTTATAAATATTTTTTCTGTTTACTTTTTTTACAATCCCTCTTATTTGTTAGCACAAGTAAATGAATAATCCTAACCCGAACGAGTCGGAAAAGAAAGTCTTTCTGTTTTCTCACACCAAGATTTATTGTATGTCTCCATTAAATTATTCAGCAGAAAAAACTAGAAATGCTATGGCTAAGGGCACATTGCAACATGTCCCTATCGAAAGGAATCTTCCTCATTCACTGCCTCCTTTTTTTAAAAAAGGCCTTGTCGGCTCGAGTTGCCTATCCCCTTTTAAAAAAATCTGCGTCACTACCAAAAATCTAACAGACCGCGTAAAGGCTTAATTGGTAATCGTCACTTCCACGCTGCTCGATACACCATTTGCCGTGCTGAAAGTCACCTTGGTAATGCCCGTCTTGAATTTCGCCTTGAGCTTAAAGGTGGCGCTGCCGTCTTCGCCTGTCTTCGCGCTTGCTGGTGTAACTGAGACCATTTTTTTCCCGGACGCATCAACCCTCGCCGTAACTTTTTCACCTTTTACCTTGCAATCGCCATTGCCCGTCACCGTTATGGTTACTGATGACTGCTTTAACTTCTTGATGGTAATAGCCTTTGCTGAGGCGATTATTGCAGTGGCCGTACATTCTGTTGGCGTTGGTGATGGTGTAGGGGTCGTTGACGTTGCGACGCCCAGATTAATGATCGCCTGCACGGGGGTACTCCAGTTCTTAATAGTCACATTTCCCAACTGCCCATCTTTATTATATCCCCACGCCCAGACCGTCCCGCCAGACTTCAGGGCTATCGTGTGACTATAACCACCTGCAATGGCCGTAACACCGCTGAGGCCGCTCACCTGTACGGGGGTAAGCCTGTTATTGGTAGTCCCATCTCCCAACTGCCCTATGTCATTATTTCCCCACGTCCAGACCGTCCCGTCAGACTTCAGGGCTATAGTGTGATAATATCCCCCTGCAATGGCCGTAACACCGCTGAGGCTGCTCACCTGC
>MHYI01000109.1:5375-5496 GCA_001828295.1 Planctomycetes bacterium RBG_16_41_13
CTCACCTGCACGGGGGTATAACTGTTCGTTGTAGTCCCATCTCCCAACTGCCCATAGTAATTATATCCCCACGACCAGACCGTCCCGTCAGACTTCAGGGCTATCGTGTGATTTCCCCCAC
>MHYI01000109.1:5503-7923 GCA_001828295.1 Planctomycetes bacterium RBG_16_41_13
GGCCGTAACACCGATGAGGCTGCTCACCTGCACGGGGGTATAGCTGTTCGTTGTAGTCCCATCTCCCAACTGCCCATAGTAATTATATCCCCACGACCAGACCGTCCCGTCAGACTTCAGGGCTATAGTGTGATAATATCCCCCTGCAATGGCCGTAACACCGCTGAGGCTGCTCACCTGCACGGGGATACCGGCGTGAATAATATCCGTATTGTCAATGTGAGTCCCATCTCCCAACTGCCCATAGTAATTATATCCCCACGCCCAGACCGTCCCGTCAGACTTCAGGGCTGCCGTGTGATCTCTTCCCCCTGCAATGGCCGTAACACCGCTGAGGCTGCTCACCTGCACGGGGGTATAACTTTCCGTTGTAGTCCCATATCCCAACTGCCCATAGGTATTACCTCCCCACGCCCATACCGTCCCGTCAGACTTCAGGGCTATCGTGTAACTATAACCACCTGCAATGGCCGTAACACCGCTGAGGCTGCTCACCTGCACGGGGATACCGGCGTGAATAATATCCGTATTGTCAATGTGAGTCCCATCTCCCAACTGCCCAGCCTGATTAGCTCCCCACGCCCAGACCGTCCCGTCAGACTTCAGGGCTATCGTGTGATATGCTCCACATGCAATCTTCGGCGTGGTCGCCGCAAACAGCGAAGCGTAACCGGACAATATTACTACAAGGCACGACGTCACGACTGCAAGGCAGGCAAGAAAAAACCCGCCGAACTTATAATTATAACTACTATCCCTTTTTCCCATACGTTACTCCCTCCTTTAAAAGAAGAATTTTGCAGACCAACCTTTTAATTTTTAACAAAGTAATGATTTGACCTTTTGTTGACGTGTGTAATTTGTATGCTTTAATAAAATCCACAATGCGATTAACTAAAGTAACTTTATGCATTCAGTTATCTTTTACCAAAATAACTGTGAATATGCGGTGCAATAGGCTTGTATAATAGACAAAAAAATCCCTTTTCAATGGTAGCTGGCTCAGTATGATAACACTTTGAAGGAGCAAATCAATACAAATTAGTTTACATGAAAATACATCTAAACTAATGAAGTTTATTAAGAATCCATAAGAAATGGCAAAAGGTTTAATTTGGCACGATACGGACAGGATTTATAATGCGAGTAGGAGCTTATTGACAGCGATTGATTCTATTTCGCGGTCTTACTTTTGCCATATTTTGTAATAATCTACCTGGATCAAAGGTACTTCTCTCTTTGCTCCCATCACTGTTGTGTACTTCTTTGGCCCGATGTACATTCCCTTTATTAGTACCACGTCATTTTCGAGGAGTTGTGGCTTTGAGTCGAATGCCAAGAGTGCCTGATTGCCAGCATAGTCAAATTGCTCATCCGGTTTTGTTGATATCATTGCACCTTTATCGCCTATGATTTGATCGATCTTTCCTTTGAATATCAGTAGTTTTCCTTTGGCGTATTGTCCTAGGGTACCCTTTCTGTAATCGAGAGGTCCGCTTTCGGTTGATGTTAAGTATTCTTTTTCCGATATCTTCGGGGTGCCGACTCGATCACCGTCAGAAATCTTCCCGCATATCTTTCCTATTACGATCAATCCCAACAGAATGAGAAAACCGTAGCCAATAAACTTCATGAATTTCTTCATTGACATAGGGGAATCTTAGCATTTTTTAACACTAAGTCAATAATTAAGCATGGTGTTCCCAGAATCTCAGGTAAATATGAAAGTTTATCGTTTTTCTTCCTAAAGCCTTTGAAATTTCATAAGCTCTCGAGAAAATAATATCTCTACCTTGCATTACGCTGTCAATCCAACCTCTTTTTATTTCTTTTCTTGTTAATGCGTAATGCCTACCTATTTTAGCAAGTCTTAAATACTTATTTGTTAATAACATAGAAATTATATGCTACAAATACGGTATTTATGTTGACCTATGCTGTATTTCCAGTATAATCCCTCCACGATTTTTAGATTAAATAATCATAACTACTTGATACCAATAGTATTATGATGCAACAACAAGTAACAAAAAGCAACATAAAACAATACTATGGAGGGTGAAATATATGGATGATTAAATCTCGGTTGAAAGATTAAGGGAGATTATTGGTTATACGCCGTATACATTACGGCGTAAATGTAGGGAACGAAAAATACCTTGTTATAAAATTGATGGTGTCTATAAATTTTTAATAGGAGAAGTAGAAGAATGGTTTGAGTCTAAAAAACAGAGGGTTGTTGATAAGACGAAGATAAAAGTAATTAATAAAATAAAGATGGCTTAATATTGCATGTTGAGCGGAGTGGAGCGTCAGCGGGAACGCAGCGAAACATGCCGATAAATAAAAGCTTGGGGGAGATAGTACTGTGGAAGGTGCCTCTCCCCCAAGAATCGTGATAACTTTTAAGGAGTCACCAC
>MHYI01000109.1:7960-8882 GCA_001828295.1 Planctomycetes bacterium RBG_16_41_13
TGAAATACCGTTTGAATCCGAGGTTGTTTTGGATCCAAGCGGTTTTTTTGTTCCCGGGGAAGCTGTTATAGAAGGAATGTTTGCCTCTGAGGATGCCTTAAGAAGTATGCCCCCGAATAGTAACACGGGGGCAATTGCTACGAACGGACTTAATACTTTGGTTGATTGGGTATCTTTTACGTTGAAAGAGCCCTTAGAATCTGTTTTTCAAGTGTTAAAGATTCCGGGTAATGAGTTTTTAAAAATGAAAAGGGGTTTGAATGGGTATCTGGGACACGTTAAAAGGGGTGCAATATCGGTTTTATACAACGGACAATGTGACAATATGGGTGTTCATGTAATGATGACGGGTATGGGGTGCAGAGAATATGAGCATATACACGGTAATATCTGGCAAGAATTATTTAATAAGGTCTTGAGTAAAGGCGGACATTTTACGAGGTTGGATACGGCAATTGATGATTATAAGGGTTATTTTAAAATCGATGATATTGCCGACAAAGTGCGCAGAAGAGAAGTTAAGTCCATATTCAGAAAGGCAGATGTCAGGGTAAGCTATGGTTTAAACGAGTTAGAGGGTAACAACGGAATGACCGTATATTTCGGCAGTAATAGCTCAATGATTAAATGCAGAATGTACGAAAAATCAAAGCAAATGGGCGTTGATTACTTTTGGAATAGGGTTGAAGTTGAAACGAGGGACGAGAGGGCGCAAGAATTGGCAAAAGAGATAGTAAAGACTGATGACCTGGGAAAATTAGTCGCTGGTGTGCTTAAGAGGTATTTAAACTTCGTAGAACCTTCAAATGACAGCAATAAATCAAGATGGGATATTTCCGAGTGGTGGGATATATACCTGGGTGATGTAGAAAAAGTAAAACTAACAGTCAAAAAAGTTCAGCGTACTTTGTCACAAGTAACG
>MHYI01000109.1:8895-10991 GCA_001828295.1 Planctomycetes bacterium RBG_16_41_13
CTCCCCAAGTCTGGCTCTAATGAAAGAAAAAATGGGTAAGCATTTTCATTCATACGTTCAATATTTGGTTTATAGTGGCAAGGAACGGTGGACGCCAAAACATTTGGCGTTATTACATGCCACAAGTTGAAATAATTTTGATTTAAAGAAAAGGGGGTGTTTTATGTATTGTCCTTCGTCACGAATTAAAAAAGAGTTACGATCTCACTAATACCATATAAGGGCTGTCAGGCGGTCGTATGCCTTCGCAAGGGAGTTCCGATACAATTACATGGTCGGGAAATGATATATTCAGGTACCGGGCGTTTAAAAGAGACTTGAGGGTGTTTTCTGCTTTTAAATCCTCTTATTTATTTATTCCGACGTGCATCGAGGAATCGAGGCTGTTTTGTAGCCTCGCTTCGGGATGTGTGTATTAAAGGACAATTGAGACGATAAAACTATAAATTACAAATAAGTAATGATATTTTGAATGGCGTTAAGAGATGCCGGGCATCAGGGGTCTTTTCCTGAAGCCTGGCATTTTAGACATTCAAAAGATGATTACTTTCCCTTTAGTAAAATTGTTTTATGGTCTCTGGGTTATTGCGTATTTGTATAAAAGGTGATTTTATAATTTAGAAATTAAGTATGTAAACTAAAGTCATTCATGTTTAAACTTTTACATAACAATGGAAAAACGATACGCAAATATTAAAGAAGTTTCTCAATATACCTCTTTGCCTGTCAAGACTCTTTATGAATGGGCAAGCATAGGGCGTATACCGTCCATTAAGCTAGGGCGGAGGGTACTCTTTGACCTAGAGGACATTGACAGGTTACTGGCATCCTTAAAACGTAATACAGGGCAATGCGATAGGATGGCAAACAAAATCCTTGATGATGTCCGTAATGGTAATTATAATGCCTTCTGCGGTCATACAGACATAAGCAGTCCCGGGAAAGGAGGAGAATATGTTTAAACGGGGTGGTGTCTGGTGGACTTGTATTAGGTATGAAGATAAGAAAGTACAAAAGAGTCTTGAAACGGATGATAGGAGGCTTGCTCAGGCAATAGAGGCAAAGATTAGGGCTGAAATAGCAGAGGGTAAATTCTTTGATAAGCCGGTTGGTCAAAGCAAAACTTTCAAAGACATGATGGAAAAGTTTATGCAGGAACATGCTCCAAAGGTATCAAAGAACATGCAAAAGAGCTATGCTTCATCTTTAAAACATCTGGCAACATTTTGGGGTAACTCAAAACTTTCTGACATAAAACCAAAGTTGATTTCTGAATATAAGGTACTACGGAAAAACAAAGGTATAAAACCCGCTACTATTAACAGAGAGTTAGCAATGCTATCAAAGGCATTTAACCTGGCTGTTAAAGAATGGGAATGGATTAGAGATAATCCTGTATCTAGAGTACCTAAAGAAAAAGAAAATAACGAAAGAGATCGTTGGCTAAATGCGGAAGATGAAAAAAGGTTGCTAGAAAACTCTTTGTCATGGCTTAAAGATATAATTATCTTTGATCTAAACACTGGTTTGCGTCAAGACGAATTGCTTTCTCTTCAATGGAGTAGAGTTGACTTGTTCCGTAAAATTATCATTATACAAGAGTCAAAGAACGGCAAACCAAGGACAATTCCGTTAAATCAAATTGCACTTGATATTTTAATGGAAAAGTCAAAGAGAAGAAATCTGAAAAGTGATCTTGTGTTTCTAAGCAATATGTCAACTAAGATTGACCGACATAATCTTAGAAGGGCTTTTAATATTGCTTTAGATAAGACAGGAATCCAGAACTTCCATTTCCACGATTTAAGGCATACCTTTGCTACACGATTAGCGCAAAGGGGCATTGATATTTATAAAATATCGAAGCTATTAGGTCATCAAGATATAAGAATGACCCAAAGGTATTCACATCATTGTCCAGATAGCCTGAGAGATGGAGTTCAGATTTTAGAGGCTGACTACAATTTGACTACAGTGGAGGGAAAACGAGATGTGGCAAATTCCTGAAACCCTTGATTTTATTGGTCGGGGTGGCGGGATTTGAACCCACGACCTCTTGAACCCCATTCAAGCGCGCTAGCCAAGCTGCGCTACAC
>MHYI01000110.1:0-700 GCA_001828295.1 Planctomycetes bacterium RBG_16_41_13
CTTTCCTAAAATATTTCAATAAGTAATCTATTGGTACATTTAAGATATTTTCCTGATTTCTTGCCTACCCTATACCCAACTGTTTTAGGTCTAACGGAATTCAGGGGACACCATATTTAATTATTGAAATTGTTTTTAAAATAGTTAAGAGGAGGTCATGCCTAGGATTACTCGTGTGGCAATTCCAGAAGTACCACATCATATCACTTGTCATGAGAGAACAGGGAGACCTCTTGGCACTGACAGTTTTATAGGTCGGCTTGAAAATGTCCTTGGAAGAATACTCCATAAGCAGAAACCTGGTCCAAAGGGGCCTCAAAAGAAAAATAGGGGACAAGGAGGGACACTTCCCTTATTTTCCCACCAAATAAAGCAAGAAATATGGGAAGTGTCCCTATAATTCCCATAATTCCATAATTCCCGCCAGCTTCAAGCCGTTGTTAGATGACTACCCTTTTCCCCTTGCGTTAATGAATATTTTCAATATTTCCCTCATAGCATAGAAATATTTCGAGAGTATTTTTTCCCAAGCCAACTCATTATCTGAAACAGGATATGGAATTCCAAAATAATCATGGGCAGGGACAATGGATTCAAGATTATCGCCGTGGACAGGATAACCTTTTCTTAGATCATTTAACTTCTTGAACACATCACATATTGATGTGGCTTGCTCGTTATTCGACAGTTTCTCCAGTAA
>MHYI01000110.1:733-2049 GCA_001828295.1 Planctomycetes bacterium RBG_16_41_13
TTCAATGCTTTACCTATCAATTTCTTATTTATAGCTATTGCAACCCCGGCAAGAGATTGAACCCGACTTCTAAATGCCTCTGCCGTGTCTGCTGGTTTATACATATCAAAAAGTGCTCTTTCCTGTGGTAACAATAGCAATTTATCTCCATACAAATATGTTGATAGTGTGTTGATTTGGTCTCTTATCTCTGATATATCTTCAGAAAGAAATGAAAGTCTAACAGGGGGTTGTTCAATCTTTGGGATATCCTCTTTTTCAGGAATGGCAAATATAACCCCGGAAGTTATCGCTGGAACTGTAGGTGGAGAGTGAGGTGCTGTATAAGTATTCAGCTTAATCTCGTCAATAGCATCTTCGCCACCCCTTGTCGCCCAATTGATCACTGAGTTTGTCGCATAGCCCCCAGATATCTTGGCTGTTTGTACGTTTGTCGTCCCCCAAACAGCCTGAAGTGTACCTGACACCGACACGGTGGGCCTGTAGGCTTTCATCGAACGGAATTCTCCGCCAATCATTTCGCCCAGTTCAAATGAAAGTTGATATTGGCGACCGTCAATCTGAGACGGAATTTCGTCAAAGTTTGTTATTCGAATGTACTTTGTCATTCTTTTTCCCCATTAATAAGTCATCTAACGCTCCGCATAACCGGCTGGCAATGGAGCGCAGCGGAATTGCCAGTCCGAGTTGATGCGGTTGTTAGGCGATTTCATGTTTAATTGATTATCTCAAAGTCGAGTATCCTATATTCGACTTTGGTTCGGGGACTCATTGTGCATGGTGCTGTTGTCAACTTCTGTACGCTACCATCAACTTTGCTTGTCACCCGTTTTGCCAAACCTGCCGGAATGACACCTTGGTACCTAACGATATCTACATCTATCGGGTTATTATGCGTGTCGTAAAAAATTACGAGACAATATACATTTTTAACATTGTCGCGTAACTGATTCCGCAGGGAGAGAGCATAATCACCACTCTGCATTGCTTCGTATTCCCATGTTAGTTGGCCTCCAATTACGCCCTCTGTACTTCGACCACCCAAGTCCGACAGAATTGAACGCTGGCCTTTGGCGGGTTTGGCTTGTGCAAGTGGTTTCACAAGCTCGGCCTTTCCAAGTAATGTCTTTAGATAGTTTGAAGGTATTGCGAAGTTAAGGTTCTGACCACCTCTGAAGGTCGCGACGGAAACACCGATTACTTCTCCCTTACCGTTCAATACTGGGCCACCACTGCTACCGGGGGATATGGGGGCGGTAATCTGAAGAAGTTTGTCGTTTCCCACCTCTCGGATACTGCTGACGATGCCCTGTGAA
>MHYI01000110.1:2085-3411 GCA_001828295.1 Planctomycetes bacterium RBG_16_41_13
ACTGTTTCTCCGACCTGAACGGATTCACTATTGCCAAGGACAACTGATCCTGTATGAGTACCAGTGATTTTGAGAACTACAAGATCCCGTTCGGGGTCTACGGCAGTAATGCCTTCGATGTCGTATTTTGCTTTCTGACCGACTATTTTTGCGTACCCTCTTGCGGCACCCTCGACAACATGGAGATTGCTGGCAACCGCGCCATCACGAACGAAAAAGCCGCTGCCAAGGGAGAGGGGTTGCCCGTTGGCGTCTTCCATAACGAGGAGTACAGTTGAGTTGAATGCCTTCCTTGCGATTTCCTGAGCGGTCTGGGCCAAAACTGTTGAGGGTAGGGCTGTCAGAAAGGTAGTGCATAAAACAAGTGCAAAAACCTTGCGAATTTCGGGTGTCAAGATATTGGGAATGACGGTAAATTTAGGATATTCTTTCATTATTAAACCTCCTTGAGGCTGCGAAGCATAAGCTCAGCCCACTTCATACAATCGAATACCAACGGCTTTAGGATCGGTTTAGTACCATGAACATCACCCATATTGGATCGCAATGTCTGGATTACATAAGCCCCCTGATTCATAGCACCCTCAAAATTCTTACGGAAGGGCATGATCTCCTGTTCGCTCCAGCCAAGTTCGCGCAACTGTTGCTCCATTTGTGGAATGACCCCTCTTGCCTCCAAGGAACGTTTGCATCTCTCTTGAAACGAGGCCCTTGTTGGGTCCCCAAGATCGGCTGAGGAATAAATTGCGGACGTTGCCGCATCCAGTGCGCCACACGCTGAGGAAATGGCCCCGCTTAAGTCCCCATCGCGCAAGCGTTGTGCTGCCTTTATAAAATCGTGCTGAGATTCGGGTGGAAGCTCAGGAAGAACAGAAGTGTCGAAAATCTTAATGTGTATGACAGCATTTCCGCTTAGAGTCCATCCCAGGCGTGAAAGATTATCGTCGAGTGATTCTCGTGAGTCCGGTCTTCTTGTCAGCACCTCTTCCGCAACAACGGCGATAAAACGTTTAGTGGACTCTTCGTCAAGTGCACGCAGCCCACGGTCAATCCCTGTCATCAGTTGCCCTTTTGAAGCTCCGCCTCCTGCCATCTGCTCAAGGTGCGCAATAGATGCCAGATCAAATCCGGCAAGTCAGACAATTTCCTTGATGTCGTAAAACGAAAAATTGTTTTGCAGAGTTGCTCTAAGAGCATTCCATGCTTGATCTATATTTTCCATTGTGCCCTTTCGATTATTACGCCTAACAATAATTAGACTGATCATTATAACCACCCTAGGCACACTGGGCTGTCAGTCTATAACGCCGGTATTTTGGATATAAA
>MHYI01000110.1:3545-4605 GCA_001828295.1 Planctomycetes bacterium RBG_16_41_13
CCCTTATTTTTCCCCATGTCTACTTTTTATATAGAAAAATGGAATGCATTTGTCATAAGCTCAAATAAGTACTGCATTTGATGTGCAATATCAAGGAAATTTTTAGGGCATGGGGATGGGGATAGAGAAAAAAAACCTCTTTTATCGTGATGAAGCATTTTCTGAAATGATTTTTTCAGGAAGCGCAAAACCATCTTTCGTGGAATAGGGTTTGTCCATGTATCGCCATCCGTGCAATTTTGCGTTTGACCCAGACTGCGGAGATTGGGAACGACCTGTATTCCTGGTGGATCGTTGCAAAAAACCGCACCTTGATCCACCCTTACACGCTTGAAACACCAGGTGAAACAGTATAGTATTTGCAAGCATTGTATATTAACCCTGACAGGGTTTTTTCATAAAATTAAAGTGTTTCAAAAACTTTTGATTGAGTTTTACTTATGCTTTTGTTTAAACTTGACACAAAAGCCTCTTTTGTTATAATCACCCGCTTCTTTTTATTTAATCAAAACATCCCTTTTTTTATTATATGAATGATCAAATATCCATGGAAACTGCTATTCAAAAAGCCGGTATACTTTTAGAGGCTCTCCCTTATATTAAAAGATTCAAAGACAAGATTGTCATTATCAAATTTGGCGGAAGCGCTATGTCAGACGACAAGGTTCTCACGAACGTACTGCAGGACACGGTATTTATGAAAACGGTCGGCATGATGCCAATCCTGGTACATGGCGGGGGGCCGCATATTAGCAGGGAAATGGAAAGAAGAGGCTTACGTCCGAAATTCGTCGATGGACATCGCATTACCGACCGCGAGACCCTTGAAATTGCAAAAACCGTACTTGTTGACCAGATAGGGGCTTCCATGGTTAAAAAAATCTCTGAAATGGGCAATGACGCTGTATGTGTATGGGAAGACGGATATTGCCCGATCACCGCTGAAAAACATTATATAGAAGTAAAGGAAGATGACGGCACCACGAACCAGCTTGATATTGGTTATGTGGGCAAGGTGACCTCTATCATCAGAGAAAGATTTTTAAGCTTATGCAGTGAA
>MHYI01000110.1:4674-4779 GCA_001828295.1 Planctomycetes bacterium RBG_16_41_13
ATATAACATTAACGCAGATAGCGTTGCGGCATTTCTCGCAAAGGCGCTGGGGGCGGAAAAACTCGTGTTTTTATCGAATACTCACGGTATCATGACAAGGCCAAA
>MHYI01000111.1:0-2884 GCA_001828295.1 Planctomycetes bacterium RBG_16_41_13
CTTATTGGGTTCAGGGTTCACAGGTTTTCAACCGTGAACCTCACGAGGTTCTGCCGCGTTATGATTGCTTTGCAATGATCCTGGTTTCTTTCATATAGGGTTGAAGGACGTCCGGAATCAGGATTGAACCGTCTTCCTGCTGATACGTTTCAAGGATTGCGATTACCGTCCTTGGCAACGCTAATCCGGAACCGTTTAAAGTATGTACATATTGTAGCTTGCCGTCTTCGTCACGAAAACGCAAGTTAATGCGCCTGGCCTGAAAGTCTTCAAAATTGCTGCAGGAAGAAACTTCAAGATATTTATCTACTCCTGGCGCCCATACTTCAATATCATAACACTTGGCGGCAGCAAAACTCATATCTCCCGTACACAATTTCACCACCCTGTATTCCAGTTCAAGCAATTGCAGTATTTTTTCCGCATTAGCGAGCAGCGTTTCCAATTCATCATAAGAGGTTTCGGGCCGTACCAGTTTTACCAATTCCACCTTATTGAATTGATGCACCCGCATAATGCCCCGCGTGTCCTTTCCATAAGAACCAGCCTCCCTGCGAAAACAGGGGGTATACGCGGTATAATAAATGGGGAGGTTTTTATACGGAAGGATTTCGTCCCTGTGAATATTGGTTACGGGCACTTCCGCAGTTGGTACAAGAAAGAGATCTTCGGCAACGGCTTTTTTTTCAGACGCGTGCGCGGTGTACATTTGCAATGTCCGATACATGTCGTCTTCAAGTTTCGGCAATTGCCCGGTGCCCGTCATGGACTTCCTGTTGACGAGAAAGGGGGGGAAGATTTCTGTATATCCGTGGTCACGGGTATGTATATCCAGCATAAAATTAAAGAGCGCCCGCTCAAGTTTTGCGCCAGCGCCCTTTAATAAAATAAAACCGGAGCCGGTAATTTTAGCTGCCCGTTCAAGGTCGAGAATATCCAGATCCCTTCCCAACTCCCAGTGCGGCTGCGGCGTAAAATGAAATATTTTTCGTTCTCCCCAGTATCTCACGATTTCGTTGTCAGAGGCATCTTTGCCAACAGGTACATCCGCTGCCGGCATGTTGGGGATTCCAAGCAACAGGTCGTTAAGTTGGGATTCCAGCTCCCGTAATTCCGCATCAATGGATTTTATATCATCGCCAATCTTTTTTGTTTCCTCAATGATAGCGGAAGCGTCTTGTCCGTTCTTTTTTAGTTCACTCACAGACCTTGACTTCTCATTCCGTTGATTTTTCAACTGTTCGCAGAGCTGAATCTTTTTCCTGCGTTGGGCGTCTATTTCTAAAATAGCATCAATGTTTACGGCATTTTCCTGTTTATTGGCAATTGCCTCTTTTACTGCGTTCACATTATTTCTTATGAAATGTATATCAAGCATATATTTTGTATCTCCTCTGGCTAATTGCTAAATTGAGAAGTGGATTATATGCCATCGCTTAGGGAAAATCCAAGGGTTTTCTGGACGAAAATGGTTGCTGAGAATCCCTGCTTTTGAGCCACGGATCGACATGGATGAAACACGGCTGTTTCATAAGCAGCCTGGTAGGGTGGATTCGGCTTTTAGATGTACGATTTTAGATTTACGAAGTACGATTTTTAAATCGTACCTCGTACCTCATTGCCTACGAATAAATCTGCAGAAACGCAAGCACACGCTATCCATTAACCCAAAAGAAGACTCCCATTTGTATATACCCCCAATCGGGTATTTACAGAGCCATTATTTATAATATGCTATGTGATATGGATTTTCTTTAAGAAAGGTATGCTTGTTCACCTTCCTAAAGACCTTTCCGGGCGTGGTCACGGCAACGACAGATGGCGATGCAAGCGAACGGGTAAGGTTTTTTTGTTTTAAGGATATTTGCAAAAAGTGTTGTGAGACCAAAAAGGAGGTGATGTCTCCAGATTGTATGGGTTATGTTTTTAATATATGCGCAATCATAATAAAAAGAGTCTGATTAAAACTTAAAAAGGAAATCTCACATTGGCGACAGCAAGAAGAGCTATAAATAAATTATTCTATCCCACCTATTTTAAGCGTACGATGTTCTTTTGCGCGTGTGATGTAGTTATCATTGCATTTTCACTTTTAGTATCCTTTCTTTTTCGCTTTGATTTTGAGGTGACCCCGCAATATAGATGGATGATTTTAAGAGCATTGCCCCTGTTTTTAGTTGTCAAAATAGGCATGCTTGCTCTTTTTAAAATATATAAAATCACATGGCAATATGTAAGCATCCCTGATTTCATCTATATCACATTATCACAGTTTGCAGCATTAACTGTTCTTGGGGCGATAATCTGGAATCCATATATATCAAATAACATCATAAATATTTCCGGCCTTTATTCTTTATTTCCCGTTCAGGGTTTTCCACGAAGTATCATTTTTATTGACTGCCTGATTTCTCTCTCATTATTTTGCGGATCAAGGATTTCAAAAAGGGTATTTTTGAAATACATTTACGGAAGACTCAACGCAAAATATGGGAAAAGAACCATTATCATCGGCGCCGGGAACACAGGAAGCATGATTCTTAGGGACCTGAAAGAGGGGGGTTATAAAGATTATTGCCCTGTTGGATTGCTTGATGACGATGTTGGCAAAGTGGGAAAAAGCATACACGGTATTCCTGTGCTTGGCAAAACCGATATATTGGAAGATGTTATAAAAGAAAAGAGAATCAAGGCAATGGTTGTCGCCATTCCATCATTAAACTACAAATCATTAAGAAAATTATACAATATCGCAAACAGGTATGGCGTGGAGATAAAGATTATTCCACGCATATACGATAACTGTGAACCTGCAATAAATATTCACAATCTTGAAAATATTAGTATTGAAGATCTTTTAGGCAGGCAGGCGGTAGAGATTGAT
>MHYI01000111.1:2980-3373 GCA_001828295.1 Planctomycetes bacterium RBG_16_41_13
TTTAATCCTGAAAAGGTAATACTCTTCGATGTAGACGAAACAGAATTACATTATTTGAAACTTCATTTAGAGAAACGGTTTCCGCATCTGCTTCATAACCAGCGCATCAATTCGCAAATGCTGCAAAAGGTATTATTTATTACCGGCGACATTAGGGACGAAGAGTCCGTTACCAGTGTTTTTAAAAATATGAAACCGCAGATTGTCTTCCATGCTGCTGCTTACAAACATGTGCCCATGATGGAATATAACTCCAAAGAAGCGGTCAAAGTAAATATGTTTGGGACGTACAAAGTAGCAAAGGTGTCGATGGAGAATAAGGCAGAAAAGTTTGTTTTAATCTCTACGGATAAAGCGGTTAGGCCGACCAGTATTATGGGCGCGACAAAAAGG
>MHYI01000111.1:3547-4965 GCA_001828295.1 Planctomycetes bacterium RBG_16_41_13
ACGATTCCGGAGGCGGTGTCACTGGTTCTTCAGGCGGCAATTTTAGGGAAAGGCGGCGATATCCTTGTCCTGGACATGGGAGAACCTGTAAAGCTTTTGACGTTGGCGGAAGACTTAATAAAGATCCATGGCTTGAAACCCTATGAGGATATAGACATAAAGATTACCGGTTTGAGGCCTGGTGAAAAACTTTATGAAGAAATACTTACCGCAGAAGAGGGCACAACCTCAAGCAGGCATGAGAAGGTATTTTTTGCAAAGAATAGCGGCACGTTCTCTTTGCACGAAATAAATAAAATACTCAGTGAGTTTGAAACACTCCTGAAGAATCTTTCAGCAATGGATCATTATGAAAAAGTCAGGGACATACTCAAAAAATATGTATTGCCTCTTGAACGGCGTGGATACCAAAGGCCTGTCGGGAATAATGGCGGATTAACGTTGAACATTGGAAAAATGTGTTTAACCTTTTCTTTTTTGAATAAAGAACTTGAGGAAGAAGCGCAAAAGTATTTCCATTTCTCTGAAATGAATGGCCGAAACGGCTGCCGGTTTATATTCGGATATCAGGAGAGCAATAGATTGTATAAAGATGGGGAAGAAATAAATTATAAGCAGGAAAAATATTATTGTAAAAATTCCTCTGAAGCGGAAAAAAGGGTATTTATCCCCGCTGCCGGGAAGCTATCTGTTGTGGAGTATATGTGTCGCTGTATTTATGAGGGATTTTATAAGAAAGGCATACACAACGGAAAGGGTGCAAATGATTTTTTTATCCACGCGGCAGGCATCGTGACGGATGGAAGAGGATTTCTTCTTGTAGAGAAATCCGGCGATAATAAAATGATTATATCAAGCCTGTTTACTCACGAGGCGGAAATCCTTTCGGATGAATTAATCGTAGTTACGGAAGAAAAAGGCTCATATTACATTTCTCAGTTTCCAGTGAAAACAGAGATTACAAAACAAAATAGTAAGATTGCACCGTTAGAGGCAGTTATCTTATTAGATACAGATGCAAACAATTCATTTAGAAAATTAAGCGGCAAGGAGGTTGTCGTTGCCCTTATGAACAATATCTATCCGTGTGATTTAAACGATATTGATAATAAAAACCTTTTCCCGGAAAAATTAAGAATAATAAGCAGAATAGTGGATTGTGCTGCAGTGTATGAAATTAAGTATCGGAATATTAAATACATCCGTAACAAAATCTTTCAATTAGAATATGCCGGCACAACGGATACCACGCAGTATTCACAAATGAGGTAATCCGTTAGAATGGTTTGTTGATAATAAGGCTTATGGCTAAACACATGCAGTTCATTTTGGATAATAAAAATAAGGTTCCTTCCCGAAACGAAAGTAAGTGTTTTTGGAGGAAGGTAGGCGGTGATACTGTCCTTTTTTCTGAGGAT
>MHYI01000111.1:5311-5673 GCA_001828295.1 Planctomycetes bacterium RBG_16_41_13
ACAAAAAAAATAAAAAAAGTATACAAAAAACCCGTAGTCAAATCTGAACGGGCGAATTTGAAACGCAATGTTGATATATTTCAACTATTGCCTGTTCCACAAAAAACAGTTCCGGCAAGTAAGAGTCTTTAATAGATAAAAAATAGTTATTAAGCGAAAGGCAAGGCATAACCCTATATGTGTGGAATTGTAGGATATATTGGAAACAAGGAAGCCGGAAAAGTGCTCTTGGATGGCATTAAACGACTCGAATATCGTGGATACGATTCTCCCGGTGCCAGTTGCCAGTCAATGTCATTAAGTTAAGTAACCTGCCGTAAAAGTCCCCCTTAAAAAAGGGGGATAAAGGGGGTTGTTTTTAT
>MHYI01000111.1:5767-6573 GCA_001828295.1 Planctomycetes bacterium RBG_16_41_13
GACAATTAAATATTTTGCCCAAAAAAGCAAAGAAATTACTGATAAGGTACCAATGACCAATGACAACTATTTATTTAAAAGAAAGGAGACTAATATGAGAAAAAAACAGTCGAAAACTCCAATACAAATAATATGCATTTTTATAGGGTTACTGTGCATAACATCCTTTGCCGTCTCAGCCGACAGCATTCCAAATAAAGAATATGTGGTCGGGCCTGAAGATATCCTTGATATCCGTGTGTGGGACAACGAAGACATGGACCGAATGGTTGAAGTCTCACAAAACGGCGCCTTTACCTTTCCCTTAATTGGCAAGGTAGACGCCGAAGGGCTTTCGGTCTTTGAACTGGAAATACTTATGGAGAAGAAATTCTTGGAGGGAGGATATCTTGTTTCTCCGCAAGTAACGATAAAGGTAGAAAAGTATCAGAGTAAAAAAGTGTATGTGGTTGGGGAGGTAACAACCCCTGGTGAATACTACTGGAAAAACAGTATGACCGTCCGCCAGGCAATTGCGCAGGCGGGTGGGGTAACGGAAAAAGCGTCTCCTCGCCGTGTAATCGTAGTGAGGACGAAAGATGGAAAAGAAAAGGAGTATAAATCAAAACTTGATGTACTGGTAAAGCCAAACGATATTATCAGAGTGCCTGTAAGGTATTTTTAAAAATCGGCGTGAAGTGTGAAGATTTGGTAACACTGTAGTTTTTTGAAAAAGACTAAAGTGTTACAAGGTTTTTCATTATGCCGTTAACCCACCCCCGCCCCATGAGTGTAATTTGCAGTAGAGACGCACGTCCGTGCGTCTT
>MHYI01000111.1:6617-7094 GCA_001828295.1 Planctomycetes bacterium RBG_16_41_13
CTCTTTTAAAACCTAAGCTGGACAAGCCAGAACCAAACACAGAAGAATGTACGATGTACGATGTACAATGTACAATTTTAGATTTAAATCGTACCTTGTAAATCGTAAATCGTACTCGGATTTCACCATTAAATATTTTGCCAAAAAATACAAAGAAATTACTGATAAGGAACTATACGTACCTTTTATAAGAGGAGCAAGGCCATGAACCAAAATAACGAATTTAACAATACATTTGGAGGAAAACCGTTTAATCGCGAGGTTCATCTGACGGATTATCTCAACATCATAAGAAAACATATATGGATATTGGTAATTTTCTTCACTGTAGTGGTTTCCATAGTTACTTATCTGTCGTTTACTGTAACGCCTGTTTACAAAGCGACAACACAGATTATCATCGATAACAAAAAGTCGTTTATGGAAGAAATGGCGGATGTTATGCGGTTAGACGCCACTGATAAGGAGTATTACCAG
>MHYI01000111.1:7117-7487 GCA_001828295.1 Planctomycetes bacterium RBG_16_41_13
CAGGAGTCTTGCGAAACAAGTTATTCAGGAGAATGAACTCCGGGAAGTATTTTATCGTGATGCGCCGGAGAAAATAGGTTCATCAGAGACAGCTCCCGATGAGAACGATACCGAAAGTTCCTTGCCTTTACCAGACGCAGAGGTGACATCTGAAATGATCGACTGGTATTTAAGAAATCTTATGATAGAACCCATTCGCGAAACACATCTGGTAAATATCAGCTTTTCAAACAAATCCCCGGAAACATCTGCACGCGTAGCCAATGCCCACGCCCATGCTTTTATAGAGAGGAATAGCCAGATACAACGTATGTCATCACAGCAGGCGCTCGATTGGCTGAAATCACAGATTCAAGGGCAGAAGTTTAAA
>MHYI01000111.1:7495-9368 GCA_001828295.1 Planctomycetes bacterium RBG_16_41_13
TTCGCAGAAGGCGGCATTTCAATATAAATATGAAAAACTTCGATCCTTTTCTTTTGACGACGAAAGCATATTCTTGTTTCCTGAAATAAAAGAAAACAACGTTATTGGGGAACTTTATAAACAACTGTGCATACTTAAAGAATCGGTATTGGCAAAGACTAAAAAGTACGGGCCAAATCATCCCAGGATGATAGAAGCAAATGCAAGTATAAAGGGATTTGAGCAGGAAATCATTGAAGAGGTAAAAAAGGTAAGTTCGTCAATTAAGAAAGAATTGGACAGTATCATAGCCTTTGAGAATACAAACCAAAAAATGCACAATATCCAGGAACAAAGGCCTTTGGCCAAGGCGGGAGAAGCAATAAATTATGATATTTTACATCTGGAGGCAATGAGTGATCAGGCGATTTACGACATCCTGATTAATCAGGCAAAGGAGATTAATTTAACGGGAAACATGAAGAAGGATACAATCCGTGTTGTGGATAAAGCAGAAGCGCCTCTATTCCCATCAAAACCGAGAAAGAAATTAAACGTCCTTCTGTCGGTCGTGGTGGGCTTAACATTTGGCACGGGTCTTGTATTTTTCCGTGAATATATGGACAACACGGTGAAAACTCAGGAAGAAATTGTCCGGTGTACGAGTATGCCGGTACTCGGCACGATACCGTATATGAAATCACTAAAGAAAGAGGGAGTGATGGCTTTATCCGGCAACGGAAAACATCCGGGGCAGAAGAATCAGAAAGGCGGTTATTATTATCACATCAATTCCGATTGTATTATCAACCGGTTGCCTTTTATGCAAACGGGCATGAGCGGGCAGGCCCTGATGGTAGGGAGCGCTACATCCGGGGAGGGCAAGACCACTGTCCTAGCAAGATTGGCAGTAAGTATGGCAAAGGGTGGGTTACGCGTGATAATGGTGGATGCGGACGTGTACAATCCGAATTTAGGCAATTTGCTTGGATCAAAAGATAATGAGAACGCCGGAATATCAAATGCAATGGAAAAAATCCGGTCATGGCAAATACAGGACGGTTCTTTGTGCAATTGCAGTGTGGATGATCTTTTTTCGCTTATTTCATTAAAAAAATTGAGCGGAGAACTGACTATTTCCAACGAATTACAAAAGATTACCACCATCTTTGAAAATGGCAACCTTTTTCATATTGACAATGAGGATACTCCATTTGCCAACAGATTGGGAACGATGCTCCTGCGAGGGGGTTTTATCAATGAGACCCAGTTAAAAGACGCCATGGAACGAAACCAGCGCACGAAATTACCTCTGGGATATATCCTCATTAATGCTGGCTATATAAATCAGGAACAATTAAAAGGGCCTCTCAAATTGCAGATAGAAGAACATCTCCAGAAACTATTCAGTTGGAAAGAGGGTACATATTCATTCAAACCGGGAAGTATAGAAACGTACGAAGATAAAAGGGTATTTTTCCAGGAGGACTTTACTCCGGTGATCAACCGTTTGGGGCGTTTGGGGGGAAGCAGATTATTGGAACGTGAGATATTATCGAACGTGACAACGTTAAATGGCTCAAATATCTCACTCCTGAGAACAGGAACTGGGGAGATTTTCCCGGAAGGAAGGATGTATTTTCAGCTTTTTGAAAAATTCCTGAACCTGTTGAAACAACGGTATGACGTAGTGCTTGTGGATACACCGCCCTTGTTAAACGCAACTGGCAGTGTTACTCCATTACTGCCATTGGCAGATGGTGTGATCCTGGTGGTCAAATCAGGGCATGTCACCGTTGGGGAGGTCGATCAGGCAACATCTATTATAAAAGAAACAAAAACAAAACTTCTTGGCACCATCATGAATTATACAGAAACCGGTGCGTATTATTAT
>MHYI01000112.1:0-1951 GCA_001828295.1 Planctomycetes bacterium RBG_16_41_13
TTTGATGCGATATTGCATTTTCGTGATGCGTTCCCATACTTTCAGTGCAATCACTATCGCTTCTTTCTTGGTCTTAGCGCCTGATAGTGTTTTGGCTTCTTCCAAAAGTTCTTCATTTATTGTTAACGTTGTTCTCAATGTATGCTCCTTTCTGGCGTATTCTAGAGGCATGTTCTCAAGTGCGTATGTTTCGTGTCAATGAAAAACACATTACCATTTTCTAAATGCCATAACGGTTGACGTTGGTTTCCCTTACGTCCATCCTCACCTACAATACTATCACTTAACACGCCATATGTGAGAAATTACCGCAATGATGCCGGTTCTCCTCTTTCTGGTACTCCCTGATTTTTACTGCTGAAAAATGAGTGAAACCTCTTCTGAAGCCTGTAGGACAAGTGTGTGAGGTCTTGAAATATCGGTCTGCGCATCTTTGAGAGAAGACAAAACGTCATCCGTCTTGAAAAACTCTCTTGCATTACCCATACCGCAGAATCGAAGAAAATGTCAATTATTTTAAGCAAAATATTTCTGGATTTTTCCATTATTTGCGCTAAAGTATCTTTTGTGGTTTGATTGTTTTATCTCTTACACGGTATCAATGGTGTTTGTTTCGAGTAAAAGAATATTCTATGCTTCCTCCTCATTTTCAACAAAATATCACTGCCGAACTTCTTCAACGATCAATTATTGATGATACCATTGAAGGCGCCATTCAAAAAACCCTATTGAATTTTTTAAAAGATAACTGGCTTCAGTTGACAGGGCAAAACACTTCCAGGGTTTTTGCGGCGTTTAAAGAGGCATTGTGGGTTTCCAGGCAAACAGTGTTTAAAATGGACCCAGAAACAGGGGTATTCGGTAAAAGGATACGGCCGCGAAATAGTCAGACAGAACTCTTGCTGGCCTCCTTCAAAAATATAGTTGCAGAGTTTAAATTCGTCCCTTTCTTCCCTGACTCTGTAAAAGGAGATTTGCAACTTATTCCTCTCAAAATACAAAACGTTGAAAAAGGAAGCATGGTGTATGGAATAACTGATTCATTTTGTCTGGATGTTGTAGGGCAAAATCCGATTGAATTCTCTGTTTATCTGGGTGACGGCCGGAGTTTGAGAGACATGCGAAGAATGATTGAAGAAAACGCCGATATCAGGGCTTTGAAAGATGTATTTGGATATTTGGACGATGTTTCGTTGGGTCTTTTTCCGTTGATACCCTATCGGCAAATCGAAAGGCATAAAAAACAACTGTCGCTTACCATTAGAAAAATAATCCATGATGAGACCTATCAACTCAAAATTACCGTTGAAGGCCTCTGGCATACATCAACACAGGATCTGCATATCCAGGAAGAAGTCCATCCTAAAGTATTGAGTTATTTTGTATTAGACGAAGTTGAAAGCAATCTTGCCGAAGGTGATAAGGGCTGGGACTTGCTTAAACAAATCACTAAAAAAAATCACGAGTGGTTCGAAAATAAATACTTGCGTTTTCGCCATTTTTCTAAGAGTGGCGAGGTAATCATGGGTATTCCTTTACCTGATGAAAGCAAGCATGGTGTTATCCCTCCCCAATATGAAAAATATTGGAATTCCCGCAAAAAAGATATGGTAATAATAGAAGTCCTGATTCCGAGATATAAAATCGTTACGCCAAAATCAGGTGCATCTTTAAAGATAGTCATCGAGTACACTATCTGTACAACGAAATATCACTATTGCCCGAAACCAGTCAAATTAGATCATATTTTTAAAGAAAATGTTTTAGAATTTATTTACCTTTTACAAAACGCAAAAAGCCTGGAAGGACTGTTAAATGAAAAAATTATGAGTTTGCTGAACATGCTCGAAGTCGCCTATCGGTCCCTTTCTTTTTTGATAATGGACACCACGGTTGTGGCTGGTGCATTCACGAATCTGACATACTTTGGCAGAGATACCGTATTCACCTA
>MHYI01000112.1:1970-4928 GCA_001828295.1 Planctomycetes bacterium RBG_16_41_13
CCTGCAAATCTCTACACAACAAATAATGATTCAGCACCTTTTAAATCGTGCCAAACAGGATGGCGAAGCTGCCCATGAAATTGATTCCCGCGTATTGAGAGGAAGAGAAGAACACTACGATTATCGTATGAGAGATACAGATTTTTTAATGGCTATTTCCACGTTTGAATTATTGCATGAAATGAATGATGTTGAAGTAAAAGCATTTCTGAATCATCGGGATGCAGACAACCGCTACAATGTTTATGCCCAGGATTCTGATAAACTCCTGAATAACGCAATCGTTATCTTCCGGAATTTAAACAGACTTCTCAACACCATTAATCAAAACGACCTCATTCCATTGAAAAGCGAAAATGATCCCAGTTCGGCAAATTGGAGAGATGCCGTCAATAGTTTTTCCCGGGGCACCTACCCATATGATGTGAATGCCGTGTGGATACCCCAGCTATTATGCCTGTTGGAATCACTAATAAATAATGGCAATAAAAAGGAGATACTTATTGATTTCCTCAGGAAAATAAAAGCATCATACCCCCGTGAAAGTTTTGATCAAATAGAATATTTCTTCTGTGCCAAAAAAGATGTTCTCAGAAAAAAGATCGACACCTGGGTTGTAAGGGTGAAAAAGAATTTTGCAGTTAAATACACATTGGATGAGTGGCGAACCCGACTGAAAACCTTTTACAACGAACCTGAAAATCAGGACAAATCTATCCAGGATTTGAAAAAAATGAGGATAGGTTATTATCTTCGTGAGCATGGTCTGGGTAAGGTGTGGTTTACTGCTGAAGAATTCCTGGATGATAAAAAGTGGGAAGATAGAATGCAGTACCAGATTAAGCATCTGAAAGGAAAGTTTTTTCTTCCCAACGGGAATCCGTTCCCAAAGGTAATCAGGACATACGTCATGGCTCTCGATAAGAATAAAAGGCCGATCCCGATTATGCACAGCGATCTTGGTTTTGAGGCATTTACAAAATCAATGCTGGGGGAGCGGATTGAAAAGGAATTAATTCTTCCCACAGAACTGCCAATATCCCTGGGAGGGCTGGCAATACTTGACAAAAACGGTGAAAGTCTGGGTTTTTCAGTGGCAAATCCAATGCTTGCCGACAAAAACGGATACCATTTGCTTCTAACACCCTGGGAAAAAAAGAAGGGGGTAGACCCTCAAACCCTTTCTCCATGGAAGCTTTTAGGGAAAAACGCCTATCATGGTTGGGGAGCTGTTTGGGAGGTAATGATTGATTTTATGGTTGCAGCTTTACAGGATGCCGATCTTCAAAATGAGGATTACTTGAAAAAACACTATTGGTGGTTGCTGGAAAATTATACCCGGTTTCCCAGGGTTCGAAATAAAGAAGTGCTGGGATTTAAGTATATTGATAATTACGAAGATTGGTTTTTAACGGAAGCTACCGTTGAAAAATTCGAAATTAATGATCTGCAAGTGTTTAATGCCGCAGGCCGTTTGAGGGTTCTTTTAAAATCCCTCATCCCCGGTGTAACCAAATACTGGCTCTTTAAACAAAAGAATAAAATGACCAGAAAGTACAAAAAGGAAACTATTTCTAAGAATGAAGAATAGGGTCTTGCTTCTTGATGTTTCAGTATCTCCATTTTCCAGATGTAATAAATTAAAACCCAACAGATTTTTGAATGCCATGAACGGTTGATGTTGGTTTCGCTTACGCCCATCCTCACTTACACAACTATTACTTACCACGTCATACGTAAGTTGAATTGCTTACGTATTTACATATAAATGCAGATATCATATAATATGACCGATGTTAAAGAGGATGTTCTCAAATGACACCTTCTGATAAAATAAATTTTTTAGGAAACTCTAGGTAAAGGTTTTTTATGGAAATCAGAAAATTCAAAAGGCTTCTCGTTGCCAACCGCAGTGAAATAGCGATACGGGTCTGCCGGGCAGCGCATGAACTTGGCATTAATACCGTGGCAATTTATTCCCACGAAGATCGCTTTGCTCTTCATAAATTTAAAGCAGACGAGGCGTATCAGATCGGTAAGGGCAAAGAACCGGTTAAGGCCTATCTGGACATCGACGGAATCATTCAACTGGCCAAAGAGAAGGAGATTGACGCCATACATCCTGGTTATGGGTTTCTCTCGGAGAATGCCAGATTTGCGTACGCCTGTGAACAGGCAGGCATTACCTTCGTCGGTCCCCGTCCGGAAATTCTCCAGATGCTTGGTGATAAAACCTCCGCCAGAAAGATTGCCGGAGAATCGCAGATTCCAATACTCTCCGGATCTGATCACCCCGTGAAAAGTCTGGATGAGGCCAGGGATCTTTGTGGCAAACTGGGATATCCTGTTATCATCAAGGCCGCTCATGGCGGCGGCGGCCGCGGTATGCGTGTGGTTCGCAGTGAGCTGGAATTGGGACATCGCCTGAACGAGGCGCAGCGTGAATCTCTGACGGCCTTCGGTTCTGACGAGTGCTTCATAGAAAAATATGTCGAAAAGGCACGCCACATTGAGGTGCAAATCCTCGGCGACAAGCACCATAATATTGTACATCTGTTTGAACGCGACTGCTCTCTTCAAAGGCGGCACCAGAAAGTCGTTGAGATTGCCCCGGCGCAGAATCTTGAAAAAAGCCTCAGACAGCGCATCTGTGATGCAGCCGTAAAAATATGTAAATCTGTGAATTATGATAATGCCGGCACGGTAGAATTTCTTATTGACACAGAAACCAATAAGTATTATTTCATCGAGATCAACCCCAGAATTCAGGTTGAACACACCGTCACCGAGACAATTACCGGTTTCGATTTGGTGAAGAGACAGATATTAATCAGTGAAGGATTCCCCCTCAATTCGCCGGAAATCCGCATACCGAACCAGGAAGCGATTCTCATTAATAGCATTGCCTTCCAATGCCGGATTACGACAGAAGACCCTTCCAACAAGTTTATTCCCGAC
>MHYI01000112.1:5024-5261 GCA_001828295.1 Planctomycetes bacterium RBG_16_41_13
GACTCTCTGCTCGTGAAAGTTACGGCTTTTGGGACATGCTTCGAAGAAACAGCGCACCGTATGGACAGGGCATTGGATGAGTTCCGGATTCGCGGCGTGAAAACCAATATTCCCTTTCTCATTAATCTGATCAACCACAAAGATTTCCTGAAAGGAAAATGTACTACGCGTTTTATTGATGAAAATCACAATCTCTACCAATTTCCACGCCGGAGGGACCGTGCTACCTGCATCATG
>MHYI01000112.1:5358-6676 GCA_001828295.1 Planctomycetes bacterium RBG_16_41_13
GTAAAAATCCCAGACCTAAAGGCAGCCGTGACCTTCTTCTTGAAATGGGACCGAAAAAATTTGCCCAGTACATCCTCAAAGAGAAAAAACTGCTGCTGACGGACACGACATTCCGCGATGCACACCAGTCCCTGCTGGCTACCCGCATGAGAACTGCAGATATGCTGAAAATAACCGATGCCTATTCCAGAAATCATGCTGATTTCTTCTCCCTTGAAATGTGGGGTGGAGCGACCTTTGACACCGCAATGAGATTTCTCGCGGAGTGTCCCTGGGAACGCCTGCACTCCATGCGCAAGCTTGCGCCCAACATCCTCTTCCAGATGCTGCTCAGGGCGTCTAATGGTGTGGGTTACACCAACTACCCGGACAACGTCGTCAAGGCATTCATAAAACAGGCCGCAGAAAGCGGTATAGACATATTCCGTGTCTTCGACTCTCTTAACTGGGTCACAAACATGAAAGTAGCAATGGATGCCGTTCTGGAAACCAATGCCCTGTGTGAAGCAGCCATATGTTACACCGGTGATATTCTGGATCCGAAACGGACCAAGTACACGCTGGACTATTACGTGAAAATGGCAAAAGAGCTGGAACACCATGGAGCACACATCCTGGCAATCAAGGACATGGCCGGACTTTTAAAACCTTATGCTGCCTATAAACTGGTGAGCGCCTTGAAGTCAGAATTGAAGATACCCATTCACCTTCATAGCCACGATACGTCAGGCGGACAGATTGCCACCCTCATCAAGGCCGCAGAAGCCGGTGTGGATATTGTTGATGCCGCCATGGGACCTCTTTCTGGTCTGACATCACAACCCAATCTTAACACCCTGGTGGAAATGTTGCGTTTCCACGAACGCGACACGGGTATGGACTTCAAGGCCCTGGGGTTACTCTCGGACTACTGGGAAGTGGTCAGAGAGTATTATGCGCCATTTGAGTCCATTCAAAAATCAAGCACTGCCGAGGTGTACCACCATGAAATACCCGGCGGCCAGTTTACCAACCTTTTCCAGCAGGCACACTCTATGGGCCTGGCACACCGCTGGCATGAAATCACCGATGTCTATGCGGACGTCAACCAGCTTTTCGGAGACATTGTGAAAGTCACTCCGTCTTCGAAGGTCGTCGGGGATCTGACACTTTTCCTGGTGACAAATAACATTACGGCTCAGGATGTCGTTAACAGTAACAGGGACATATCGTTCCCCACCTCTGTTGTGGAATTCTTTGAAGGCCGCCTTGGTCAGCCGACCGGAGGTTTTCCCAAAGACGTGCAGGATAAACTATTGCGTGGGGCGCCTGCTTTCGC
>MHYI01000112.1:6698-6849 GCA_001828295.1 Planctomycetes bacterium RBG_16_41_13
TCGCCTGTGGACATTGATAAAGCTAAATTAAAAGTTGAGGAACGTATTTCAAGACCCATCACCAACGAAGAACTCATGTCCTCTTTGATGTATCCGGACGTCTTTATTCAATATGCGGAGCATAGAAAGAAATACGACGACGTTTCCGTCA
>MHYI01000113.1:0-1829 GCA_001828295.1 Planctomycetes bacterium RBG_16_41_13
CCTCTGCGGCAAGCCTCTTTACCAGTTTATACGCATCTTCTGTTTCAACATACATTTTCCTGTCGGGGAAATCTTCATTGTAAATGCCAGGAGTAATCGAAGTTTCCATATGCTTCATTCCTTCCAGTCCGTGAATGGAAGTCGCGGGTTCAACCGATATTACCTGAATATTAGCGTTAAATTTCTTCAACCTTTTTCCCGTGCCCATCAATGTGCCGCTCGTTCCCAAACAAGCAATAAAATGGGTTACGTTACCCTCTGTCTGCTTCCATATCTCAACTCCGGTTGTTTCATAATGCGACATCCAATTGGAAGGGTTATTGTACTGATTGCCATAAAAATATTTTGCAGGGGTTTCATTGACCAACCTCTTGGCTTCGTTCATAGCGCCGTCAGAACCTAATAGTGGATCCGTGTATATGGTTTTTGCCCCGAAAGCAGCTACGATTCGTTTTCTTTCCTCGCTCACATTTAAGGGCATTACCAAATTAACCTCGTATCCTTTTACAGCACCGATAAGCGCATACGCTATGCCGGTATTCCCAGAAGTTGAATCTATCAATATTTTATCGCTGCTTAACTTCCCCGATTTTTCAGCATCTTCGACAATTCGTAACGCAGGACGATCCTTTACAGAGCCTCCAGGGTTAAACCATTCTGCTTTAACGTAAATTTCTACGTTCCTTTTCCGCAGTTCCTTTGCAATTTTGTTAATCCTGATAAGCGGCGTGTTTCCAATTCTCTCCAAAATTGAATTGCAACGTACTTTTCGGGGCATATAGTTATCTCTTAATATCCCAACCTGCATACATCAAATAAACAATTGTGTTTCTGCTCCATCAGCAATTTCTATTATTGTTGTCAAGCCAAGAATATCATCTACTTTCGATTTTACTTTTACTTCTTCAAGATCCATTAGCTTCACGGCTCCCGAACATGCATACAGTTTTAAATTTCCAAGAGACCTCACTTCTTCCAATAGTTCTTTGAGCGGGACGGGGTTCATACCGACCATACGATTCCCCAGCCCTTCACCTTCCTCTCCAAATTCAGAACCCAAAATTTCAGGAGAAAATTCTTCATTAACAAAACGCTTCAATGCCCAAAAAAAGAGGAAAATGTACGTTTCCCTTCCCATTGAAGCAGCAGTAATAGCCAATGTAACAATCTGATAAAGCTTATCATATGTTCCACTATGCGCAAATATGACAAATTTTTTTTTCCTGCTCATTGATAGCAATCCTTTATCTTTTCGTAAAAGCGCCAACAACTTCTTTTTTGAATTTATCCAAACCTACACGGTCAATACATGCACCAACTCTTTCTTTCGTTTTACCATTTTTGTTATACCATTCGATTGTGGCATGCGCAAAATCATTTACTTTCTCATCAGGTAAATAATCAAGAACAACATCCGCTTCACGGGGGTGTCTACCATGTTTCCCCCCCACTCGTACCAGCCAGCCCTTTTTCTTTTCTTTCCATGCATCCGTCGGGCATGCCTTAATACAATCGCCGCAATACACACATTTCGATTGATCAAATATAGGCTTCCCCTCTTTATCAGAAACTATAGCACCTTCCAAACATGCCTTCGCGCATAAGGTACACCCATTGCACAAATCTTCTGTCCACACAGGATAAACAACACCCTGAAACCCCAAATCAGACTCCCTCGTTCTCGTACAATCAATCGGGCATCCGGAAAAACCCATTTTGAACTTATGATGACACGGCGTGCCGAAAAACTTTTCGTCCACTTCCAGCGCCTTTGCTTGTGTATCCATAATTCCATTCGGATTGTATTCACAACCTCCACATGCAGTGGG
>MHYI01000113.1:1951-4925 GCA_001828295.1 Planctomycetes bacterium RBG_16_41_13
GGCAATATCCCAACCGACTGTATTTCTTCGCAACTTCCGCAATCTTTAACATTTTATCAGGGGTAATTCGACCACCAGGAACTTTTAAACGCACCGTAAAAAGATCTTTTTGCGTCTGTTTTATAAATCCTCCAGACTTTAGCTCGTTTAAATCAATCTTTTGTTTCACTGTTTTTTCCGCCATTGCCACTCCAGTCGTTTTAATTATAACCGTAACATATTACAGTATTTACGTATACTATTCTATCATATTTCTTTCTAAAACAATATTAGCACTTTGCAAAAACGCAAGCAAGAAAAAAGAGATTTTTAACAGAAATCTCCCATAATTATTTATCAATATATTTCTCTGAAATAATATGCATCATTTTATTTCTTGTTTCAGCAACGCCCTTTTCCTTAAAAAAATCAAACATATCCCACTCCGCAATTCGCTGTAAAATTTCCCGCCTGATTTTTTCATCTGAAATCTCGCCAAGCACTTTTCTCCGCATTTCTGACAAAAGTTCTGTAAATTCACTGTATTCATTTCCAAATTGTTTTTCCAGATGCAAACGTATATTGCGCGCAAAAGCAGGGCTTGACCCGCCGGTAGAAATGGTAATACAAAGATCTCCGCGTACAATAGACGACGGAACAATAAAGGAACAGTAATCCGGTTTATCCACAACATTCACCAGCATCCCCTTTCTCACCGCATCATGATAGACTTTTTCATTCACCTTTTCATCATCAGTAGATGCAATTACAATTA
Organism: Planctomycetes bacterium RBG_16_41_13; assembly: GCA_001828295.1. The sequence goes on from MHYI01000113.1 coordinate 2,706, forward strand.
CCGCTCCATTCAAAAAGTATTCGTCGTATTTCTGTTTGACGAGTTCAATGCCTTCTTCTCTTTCCATCTCCGGGCAAAAGACAGGAGACACCACAACCACCTTTGCACCGGCATTTTTCAAGCTACAGACCTTGCGCCAGGCAACGTTCCCACCCCCGACCACCACACATTTTTTATTGTTAATATTGATTTGCGCCGGGTAATATTTCGACATATTTTCTCCGCAATTAAACCAATTCCTCGCCTGCAATTAAATCTTCGTACGTTTCCCTTTTTCTTATAACAAAATATTTGTCTCTATCCACAAGAATCTCGCATGGACGCGGACGGGAATTATAACTGGAACTCATGGTGAACCCATACGCGCCAGCACTAAATATTGCCAGCAAATCTCCCTCATTGACCGGAGGAATCGCCCTGTCTTTCGCAAAAATATCGCTGCTTTCACATACAGGACCTACAATATCCACCAAATCCATCCCTTGTTTTGCCGCACTTGTGTCAGGAGTTTCAACATCAGGCATCGCAACGCTTGTGTTTACCGGCCATATCCTGTGAAACGCATCGTAGAGAGCGGGACGTAACAAATCATTCATAGCCGCATCGCAAATAACAAATTTCTTGCCATGCGAGTTTTGTTTGTTATAAATCACACTTGTTACTAAAATCCCGGAATTGCCTGCAATAAAACGTCCGGGTTCCATGATTACCCGGCACTGCATCTCTTTAGCAAACGGGAGTATTTGGGCGGAATAATCCTTTGGCTCTATTACTTTTTCCCCAGTATATGAAATACAATATCCCCCCCCTATATTTAAATATTGTATATTGATGCCGGCATTACGGCATTTCTGCATAAACACGGTAATTTTTTTTAAGGCATTCACATAAGGGTCTGCTGAATATATCGGCGAACCTAAATGTACATGAATTCCGCAAACAGTAACATATGTATATGCCTTCGCTTTTTCAATAATTGTTTCCGCAACAATCAGGTCAATGCCAAATTTGTTTTCCTTTTTCCCTGTCGTAGTCTTTGCATGAGTTTTGGCGTCAATATCGGGATTAATGCGCAAAGCAACTTTTGCCGTTTTCCCCGCCCTGCATGCCGCCGCATTTATATGTTCAATCTCCGCAATTGATTCAACATTAAACATGAAAATATCATTTTCCAGGGCGTATTGTATTTCTTTATCCGTTTTCCCCACTCCGGCAAACACAATCTTTGATGGCTTTCCTCCTGCCTTAAGCGCCCGAAACAGCTCGCCGCCTGAAACTACATCAAAACCGGACCCTTCATCGGCCAATATTTTGCAAACCGAAAGATTTGAATTCGACTTCACCGAAAAACAAATGGTAGCGTCAACCTCCTGAAATGCGGTTTTTAATTCATTAAACCTTGCGAGAATTGCATTTTTACTGTAAATATAAACCGGCGTGCCTGTCTCTGAAACAATATCTTTAATCTTTACCCCCTCACAATAGAGGGTATTCCCTTCATAATTAAAAGCATCCATAAACATTATCCCTTATTCAATTTTCTTTCCCAGTGTGCAATACGGTTTTTCACCAAACGCGGCGCTGAAGAACCGGAGCTCTTGTAATTCATAACACAATTCTCTACCCCAATCACCTGAAATACATCTTTCGTAATAAGGGGAGAATGACGTTTCAATGTTTCTAAATCTAAATCTTTTATCTTCCGGTTCATACGAACACATTCCCTCACAATATTCCCGACAATCTCATGCGCCTTGCGAAATGGCACATCCCGTTTTACCAGATATTCAGCGAGCGCAGTTGCGTCACTGAAACCATTTTCACATGCCAGTTTCATTCTTTCGCCGTTAAAACGAGTATTCGCAATAAGTTCAGCAAATATGTTCAACATGGAATGGACAGTCTCCACAGCATCAAAAACGGCAACCTTATCTTCCTGCATATCACGGTTATAACTTAAAGGCAATCCCTTAAACAACGTTAGCAACGTGGTCAAATGGCCGTACACGCGCCCGCACTTACCCCTGATAAGCTCCAGCACATCGGGATTCTTCTTCTGTGGCATTATGCTAGAACCTGTACAATAAGCATCGCTAATATCAATAAAACGCAATTCATCATTGCACCAAATAATCCACTCTTCACACAGCCGTGACAAATGCATTGAGATCAAAGAGAGGGTAAAGGCATATTCCATACAAAAATCCCGGTCGCTTACCG
>MHYI01000114.1:0-593 GCA_001828295.1 Planctomycetes bacterium RBG_16_41_13
ACGACTATGAATTATTTGGCAAAGGGAAAAAGCCTGTCCGGAAAGCATTACAGGGAAAAAGCAAGACAATAACGGCTGTCCTTGGCGGCGTGGCAATGGTAACCGTGGCGGTGATAATTGTCGTTGTTTTAAACAAGGGCAAGAATTTTCCTCCGGCAATAGTTGCCCCCGAACCGTATATTCCCAAAAACAAGGACATGCATGATATTTTGGCGCAGGAAGAAGTATCTCCATTTTTTAAGGGGTGGCTGGGCGCAACAATCCAGGAGATTGACCCTGCACTGGCGGAGGCTTTTGGTGTTGACATTACAGAAGGGGTCATTGTGACGGAGGCGCTGGGCAACTCTCCCGCAGAATCCGCAGGACTCCGGAGCGGCGATATCATCGTTGAATTTGACGGGGCGAAGCTGCAGCACGCAAATCACCTGCATTTCATGGTGGAACAAACAGGAGCAGGGAAGCATGTTGCAATGAAAATCATACGAGACAGTAAGGAAATGGGGCTAAATGTGATTCTTGGCGAACGGCCAAAGGAACCCTTTTCTGCCACGACACCGGAAACGATATCTCCGGAAAAAAACATTGGCATAATG
>MHYI01000114.1:613-6110 GCA_001828295.1 Planctomycetes bacterium RBG_16_41_13
TGAAAACGGGGGGGAGGGGGTATTGGTTATTGATGTGCGGCCGGAAAGCGTGGCGGCAAAATATAATATAGAAAAAGGGGATATCATTACAGAAATAAACAGAAATAAAATTTCAAATGTCGCTGAATTTATAAGGGCATTGATCTCTGCAGATGCCGATGAAAAAATACTCCTGCATATAAAAAAAGGTGATATCTCACTTTATCTTACCATCGATCCTGCTGAATAATAGTATAAGGAGGATAAGAAAACTTCACAATTCTAAATTCCTAAGCTGATATAGCCGGAACCAAACACAGAAGAATTTACAATTTACGATTTACGATTTACGATTTAAATCTAAAATTGTACATCGTAAATCGTACTCGGATTTCACCATTAAATATATGGAAGTGTGCAAAAAAATTACTGATAAGGTACTAAACATTAAATTAGTGATGGTTCTTGAGGCGGTAGGAAGGGGAGGTAGAGTGTATTCCAACGCTACCGCCTCAAATAAACCATCTGTCTCTGACACACTAGGAGGTGTTTTTGGCAGTCACGGACTGTCAAAAAGGAGAGGTCTTTCCCTGTCAGATTTACTCATTAATAAGGCATTTATTTTTGAAATACTTCATCTATGATATTACATCGTCTGGATAATTAAAGAATGCCAGCCTGTTGTATAAGTTTCATATCCAGGGGCTTTGGCATGAGCAATACAGCATTTTGAATCATTGTACTCCGCAAGAATAAATCCTTTTTTATCTTCAAATAATCTGAATTTACCAGTGAAATCGACAGTGTCTTCCAGATTCCTGCAATGTGTGTCTGCAAGGACAAGCCCTTTTTCGTCGACAAGGCAGACACGGCTTTTTTGTTTTTCTTCTTTACTCAAAGGCGTGTTTTCAACAATCGTTTGGGCAAGTGCATCAAATTTGAAAATAATGCCAAGCGCACCAATAATCTTTCCGTATTTATCGCCATTTTCACGCACGGCTGTTGTATAAATTAAGACGCGTTCGTCATTCACAAGCGGGGATCTGTGAACCACTCCCCAGCCAAAATCATCTCCTGTCCTGCATTTCATGGCCTCCATGAACCATTTTGCCCGGGAAACAGATGCTCCGGTGGAATTGTAGTGTTCGCTCCTCCCGTTTGCCACAATCATGCCTTCTGCATCGCACAAAACCAGATCAAAATATACCGTGTAAGAGTCAAGGATAATGCCCATCCGTTTTGAAGCGTAATCGTATGCCTCAGATGTTTTTTTTGTCAGGGCGTCAACAAGACTGTTGTCCGTAGCCCACCAACGGACGTCACACGATCTTTCGTATAAATTCCGGTCAATCAGGTCTATATTTGTCAATGCCAGATCCGATAACCGCAGTCCCCGGTAATTCGTGGAAATATGCTCATTTATCTTTGCAATTTCCTTAAAATCTTTCGAGGCTTCACCTTCCAAATTCTCCACCAAACTGGAAATTTCCTGTGATAAAAAGCCCATTTCCGATGCTACCACAGAAAATGCCGCTCCGACTTCCCCCACACGGGCAGCTTCAACTTTTGCATTAAGCGACAAAATTCTGGATTGGAAGGTAATTTTCTGAATGTCTTTGATTGCGTTATCCATCTTTGAAGACAACTGTAACGCAAGGCCGGTAATACGCTCAGGGCTGAAGTTTTCATCGCCATTTAACGGGGCTGTCAATTCTTTTTCTATTTCTTTTTCGGCTATCATAGGGGGGGACTCCACGAAAAGATGATTATTTCTTTGTACTTCAAGGTACAAGTTTTTCAATCTTTTTTTCACTGCAAGCTAATTACAAATACTAAATAATTTATATATAGCAAATTTGTAGCAATAAATATACCACATGATTGATCAATATACCAACATAAAGAAAGGTGGCTTCGCAAAAGCGCCTATTGTGTTATATTTACCGGTTGGAAAAAATGGCAGAAGGCTTTTTTTACCATTATGGTGTGATAGGAAGCCCACATTATTTGGCAATAATCAACCACTTTTTTCGGTAAACTGACCAATTTCATCCTTAAGCTGGCAGAACCAGAACCAAACACAGAAGAATGTACGATGTACGATGTACAATTTTAGATTTAAATCGTACTTTGTAAATCGTACTCGGATTTTACCATTAAATATTTTGCCGAAAAGCACGCACTGACGAATGGAAGTGTGCAAAGAAATTACTGCTAAGGTACTAATAGGGTTTTTATTCACCCTCATTTCCCCGGTTTTTTGGAGGGGGATGTCTTATTTCAATTCCAATGCTTTTGCCTAAAAGGAGTACAATGCTTGCCAGGCACGGCTCGATGTCTTTTGTGCCCAGAAAAGAGTGGTGTTTTACATCAACACAATCTTTTCTGAGATTGCCTATGTGCTCGCAAACAGGAATTGCCGGACAACGTCCCGGTTTTTTGGGTAATACATTTTTATTTTCCATAAATGATTCCTTTTTCAAAAAGAATTAAAATGTTCAAAAATATAAGTCTTATAAGCCCTATATGACTTATATTTTGAAATTTCGAATTTGTTGCGGCAACTTTCATTATACACTTGTTCTCAAACCATTTGCTGAATAGTTACACAAAATATACTATTTCCAATCATAGGGCATCTTTCTTAACAACAGCCTTGTGCCGTACAACACCCCAATGCCTATTCCAATAAGTATAAAAATGAGAATTACGGTTCTTTCGATATCTGCATTGGAAAGACTCATAAATATTGCTATCGGAATCGTTTCTGTTTTCATAGCCATTGAGCCTGCAATGGTGATAGTTGCGCCAAATTCTCCGAGCGCCTTTGCCCATGTTAAAATAGCGCCTGCAATAATGCCCCGTTTGCTCAGGGGAAGCGTGACCGTTAAAAACGATTTTAGCGGAGATGCGCCAAGCGAACTGGCAACATCCTCGTATTTACCGGGTATTTCGTCCATCGCAGCCTTTATTAACCTCGTTGCAATTCCAGCAGTAGTGATAAATTGGGCGAGGATAATCCCCGGGAAGGCAAACACGAATTGCACTCCGTGTTGCTGCAGCCAGCTTCCGGCAGGGTTGCTGAAAAAAATGAGAAGCATGGCGCCCAGCGCAGCAGGAGAAACAATCATAGGAAGTTCGAGCATCGTATCTATAATGCCTTTTCCGGGAAAATGACACCGCGACAATGCATAGGCGGAGGGGATGGCAATGCACAAAGAAATCAATGTCGCGATGGTAGCAGCCGACACGCTGAGACGAATGGAAAAAAAGGTTCTCTCATTAAAAAGCGTCTCCACAAAGAGGGCTCCCCTGAAAAAGTAGGCAAGGGATACAATAAGCCCGGCATAGAGGAAAAACGAGCAGAAAGCAAACATTATACACAGTTTTTTAAATTTCATTTCCCGGTCCATTCTGCCGGAACGGCATATTCGCCGCCAACAGGCTTCTGCCCTATCCATGCAAAGGCTTCCTGTTCCGATGAAAAATATTGATGCTTTTTGAATATTGACCGTACTTCTTCAGAAATGATGAAATCAACAAACTGCTCTGCAAGCACTTTGTTTTTAGTAAAGGTTGAGACCGCGATAGGTATATAACCCACACGCACAACTTCATTGCTCTTTAGGGGAATTGTCTCAACTGTTTCCGGGTTCCAGTGCTGAAAAACACTCCACCCTATTACTGCATCCACCAGTTTTAAAGAGACAACCGTCAGTGTTTTTGCGCAACTCTCCGTATAATTTACAATGTTTTTTTTAAAGTCTTTTTTCTGTTTCTTTGTGAAATTCTTTTCAATTATTTCCACCGCGTACGCCCCAACGCACACTCCTTCCGGATTTGCTATGGCGACTTTAATGCCGGGACGCGCCAAATCTTCCAGGTTTTTAATATGCTTCGGGTTGCCTTTTTGCACATTTATTGCAGGGACAAGATACACAACAATCCTTTCGGTTTCAGGATATACATAGCCTTCCCTTTTTGCCTTTTCCATATAGTCTGATGAACCCGGGAAATAAATATCTCCTTTCTTTGCCAGTATCATCTGCGAGAGAACATATCCCGAACCGCCAAATATTACCTCGACCCTGACGCCCGTATTTTTTTCAAACAGTTTCACCGCCTCCTCGGCCGGTGGCTTGCTTGCAGCGCCCGCAAAGAGCATAAGCCTTTCTTCAGACAGTGCAAATGCCGCAGTGGAAAAAATTATCGCAAAAAACACACTTCCAGCAACAAACATCATGTGCCTCATAAACAACCTCCTTATAACTTTGTACCTTAAAAGTTATTTCTTCTCACACTTCCATTCGTCAGTGCGTTCTTTTTGGCAAAATACTTAATGGTGAAATCCTAAATACGAAACAAATTCGAAATTTCAAAATATAGGTCATATAGGGCTTATAAGACTTATATTTCTGGCTTGTCCAGCTTATGTGTGGGAGAGCTATTACAAAAAACTATGCCACGGTAGTTTTAAACAGGATAACGTCAGAAGATTTTGCGCCGATTATTACATCGTCACCTTCCTTTAAATTCATTTCCTCTATTTCTTCCCTGTCAATCAGCGTCTTAAAATATTGCTCTGCATGCAGGATGGTTACAATTGCCATAATAGTATCATATTCAATATCGATGACTTTACCTGCAAGCTGCACACGCGTACTGAGCCTTTTCCCCAAAAAAACTTCTTCCGGCGTCCCCTGCTTTATTACACTGCCGGCATGTATCACAACAACGTTGTCCGCCATTTTATAGGTTTCCGGAATATCATGTGTCACATACAGGGTTGTTACCTTAAGCTGGCGCAGAATACGCTTCAGATCATCCTGCAATTGCCTGCGCGTCTGCCAATCCACGGCGGAAAGCGGTTCGTCCATTAACAAAAGATCGGGTTCTCTTGCCAGCGCCCTGATAAGCGCTATTCTTTGTTTTTGTCCACCCGACAATTGAGACGGATAATAACGCTCATAGCCGGAAAGCCCGACAAGTGCAAGCAGGTCTTTTACTTTATCCCCCTGATGCCGTTTTTTTGCCCCATATAATACATTCTTTTCAACCGTCAGGTGCGGGAACAAGGCGTAATCCTGGAAGACAAAGCCAACCGACCGGTATTGAGGAGGAAGATTTATATTGTTTTGCTTGTCAAACCAGACGTTGTTTCCGTTTTGAATGCTGCCATTATCCGCCGTTGATAGTCCGGAGACAAAACGCAATATGCTCGACTTTCCCGCACCGGACGGACCAAATAAAACAGTAACCTCCCCCGGGGGTATTTTAAATGCAACATCGAGTTGAAATGAATGCCATTTTTTCTGAAGGTTAACAACTAACAATTACGTGCTTCTCCATTCATTGAGATGCCCTTTTTGTTTTTAAACAAAATCAATTCGGTTGATTTGACAATCGCTGTTATTTCTTCGCCCGTTTGTATATTCATTTCTTCTAAGGAAGCATTGGTGACAATTGCGCAGAGCGTGTCTCCCTGAGATTCAAAAACAACCTTTGACAGCACATCGCC
>MHYI01000114.1:6238-6317 GCA_001828295.1 Planctomycetes bacterium RBG_16_41_13
TATCGTCGCAAGAGGCTGTTGTGATAATAGCGCTCAGGGGGATTTCTTTCCACATGATTTGAACATGGGTATGAATCCT
>MHYI01000114.1:6485-7782 GCA_001828295.1 Planctomycetes bacterium RBG_16_41_13
CCCTTTCCTCCCGTAGTAACTCTTAACAATTTAGTACCCAACACCTTTTCAGTGGCCCGTATTTTCCCCCATGCCGCACGATACGACATCCCCAGCTCCTTTGCCGCGGCGTTCAGAGAACCAAGCCGGTCTACCGCCTCCAGCAGCATCCTCCTGCCTTCGGCAAATGCAACGCCATCCCCGCATTCCAGCCATATTTTTATTTTTGCCTTCATACATTACCCCTTCGGCGGCTTTCACGTACATATCCTTTGCGCGATCAGCAAGAAATCCTTAACCAGATAGGAGATCAAAGGGAAATTGTCATTTGTAGTGCGACGAGCCTCGTCGCACTACTTGAGTTGACCCCACAAGATGGAAAGTCCTGTTCCTGTATATAAAACCAGATTTAGCATTATGCCATAATAGACATAGCGATATCAATGATAATTTGTTTTTAGTGAGCATTGAGAATTGAATATTGAATATTTTTCTTACTGCATAACATGCGTTGCACGGTTTTGAAAATAGATATTGCAGATACTCTGGCAAATACTATAATAATTTGATTATGCACGGATTTTCACCTGTAATTGCCATTGTTGACACTTTTTTTCCTTGCTAAACCATGATGAAATTTCTGGAACCTGAATGGCACGACAAATTATCATCTACCAACACCGTCCTTCTGGACTGGCTTAAGGATGAAAAAGATATTCCCGCAGGATTTGTATTGGCCGCCCTTGAGCAAACAGCCGGTCATGGCCGAAGTAATCATCACTGGCTTTCCCAACCTGGAGAAGATCTCACCTTTTCCTTTCTTTTGTCTACCCGGCATGACCTTTCGGGGCTTGCTTCACTCTCCATGGCAATTTCACTGGGAATCGCTTCCGCCCTGGATACTTTCGGTTTCACTACACAAACAAAGTGGCCAAACGACCTTCTTGTGAGGGGGCTTAAAATCGGGGGAATTCTTTCTGAGGAGAGCAGCGTGAAACGACCGGACGGACATACTGCCATCGTTGTTGGCGTGGGGGTCAATGTGAATATGCAGGAGCCGCAGGTTTCTTCTATGAAAAAACCCGCAACTTCTCTTCGCATAGAGACCGGTAAAAAACATCTTATCAAGGATGTGCTCGGCACCATTCTTGAAATGTTGCCCCAGTGGATCGACCGTTGGGAAGCAGGCGGTTTCCCCGCCATACGTGATGAATGGCTTGCGCGCTGCTGTTTCGTTGGAGAGCATATAACCGTAGGAGAGGGAAAGGAACAAAGGTCAGGTATTTTGACGGGATTTGGGGAGAAAGGGCAAATCATC
>MHYI01000114.1:7827-7961 GCA_001828295.1 Planctomycetes bacterium RBG_16_41_13
GTAGAATAACCCGCTTCTTAGTTTATAATCCTCTGCGGGTTCAAGTTTGCAACTTGACCCCAACATTCTATATTGTCGATTTTGCCATCGATTGCGTATAGCGCTACTATCCATATAAACTTATGGGTTCAGGT
>MHYI01000114.1:7979-16433 GCA_001828295.1 Planctomycetes bacterium RBG_16_41_13
AATTCTCGTCATTATATTCTGGGACAACGCGTCCTGTCTTTGGAAATTCAGGAAGTGATTTAACAATTGCAATAACTTTTTTGGCAAAAAGAAAAGCATAATATTTTGAATCTTTTGCGATATAATCACAGATTCCTTCAAAGTGGGAAGCGGCCCTCGGAGACCATTTTATGCGGTAAGCCATTTAGACATCCGTTTTTCAATTTCTTCATGAGGAATTCCTTTTCCCTCGTCTAATTCTTTCAACCCGGCATCAACCTGCAGTTTAAAATACAGTTCAGCCATAATGTCATCAACCGTTACCTCTTCAGGCAAGGATTGAATCATCTGAATAACTTGTTGTTTCACGGCTGCCATTTATATCACCTCCTCAATATCTCAATATAGCATTTTAATCAGTTTGTTAACAATCGGCATGATTTTGTTTAACGGGCTGGCGGATGAGCGAAGTTGCCCCTTTAGGGGCGATTTTGGCTTCAGCCGTTCATTCGCCTGATAGCCGAAGTGACACTTCGCTTCATGATAACGAATAAGGTAGGAGATTTCCATAATATTTCAGGCTGAAGTCTTTTGCTCATCTGCCAGCCCGATACCCAAAATGTGAACCCAGCTCTTTAATATCTCTCTTTAAAATGATTACTATTAAGTTTTACGTAATAGTTCACCGGGGGGAAAAGATTTGACAAGATAACAGGATAGATTCGTGTCTAAAGTCGAGATTAAACGAAAGATAAAGGATTTAAAGTAAAAGATATACAGGATGAAAAAAAATTATCATGCTAATCCTGTTCATCCTGTCTGAGATAGCAGAACTATTACCCGCTTCTTAGTTTATAAACGCAAGCACCTGTCCGGTGGCAATCTGGTCGCCTTCTTTTACCTTTATATCAATTAATGTTCCCTCTGCGGGGCTTGAAACGTGTATTTCCATTTTCATTGCCTCAACAACTAAAATTGACTGTCCGGAATGAAGATAATCTCCAATCCTTGAGGTAAACCGAATCACCTTCCCGGGCATTTGCGCCTTTACCGCAATGCCTTCTCCCTTAATTTTCTTTACGCCTAAGGATGTTCCCGCATCCGGTGTTTTGCGAATTTCTACCTGATAGATTTTATCATTTACCTTTGCCTTGTTTCCTTCAATCGTAACCGAATAATCTTTTCCGTTCACCGTCAGCAGGTATTCCTGAGTCCTGCCTTGCCGGTTCTGTTCATCATTGACCGCGATTTGTCCCCCCTTTTTCTCCACCAGGCGAATCCCCATCTCCGCTTTTCCTTGAAGGAATTTCAACCCCTTATCCGTGCATGTGGCAACGATGAAAATATTCTCATCCGTCTCTGCAATGCCCTCCTTTTTAAGTATTTCCCGGATATGTCTAACGCTCTTTTTTGGATCTTCGTCGTTTATTTCAAGCGGAGAACGCATGGTTGGTTCCAGTTTGAGCTGTTCTGCCGCTATTTTCACTATTTCCGGATCGGGCGGCACGGGGGTCTTCCCGAAATAACCCAGTACCATTTTGCCATAGCCCGGAGCGATTTTCTGCCAGGGGCCAAAAAGAACATTGTTAAATGCCTGTTGGAAATAAAACTGGGAAACGGGGGTCACCGAGGTTCCGTATCCCCCCAATTTGACCACCTCGCTCATGGATTTGATCACATCCTGATATTTATCCATAATGCCGTTATCGCGAAGCATCTGGGTATTTGCCGTAAGGGCGCCGCCTGGCATGGGACTCCATAAAATAAGCGGCTCTACGGACGTTGCTTCAGGGGGAAGAAAATAATCTTTCATACATTCCTTAAAAACCTCTTCCGCCTCGCGAACCTTGTCAATATCGACGTCAAGATCATATCCGGTCCCCCTCAGGGCATGCCACATGACCAAAATATCCGTCTGGCATGTGCCGCCGGAACATGGCGACAGGGAAAGGTCGATAGCATCAGCGCCGCCATCCAGGGCTGCCTTGTTGGCGCTCACGCCGATACCCGCAGTTTCGTGCGTATGAAAATGAATAAACATCTCTTCAGGAAGTATTTTTCGCGCTCGTTTTATGGTCTCATACACCTTTGATGGCACGGCTGTGCCGGAAGCATCCTTAAAACACAAGGAGTGGAATGGTATTCCCTCGTCCAATATCTGGCGCAGTATTCTTATATAAAAATCCGGGTCGTGCGCGCCGGTGCATCCGGGCGGCAATTCCATCATTGTGATGCATATCTGGTGCTTCAGCCCCGCCTCAGCAATGCATTTGCCGCTGAAAATAAGATTTCTCACATCATTGAGCGCGTCGAAATTCCTGATTGTTGTAATACCGTGCTTTTTGAAGAGTTGGGTGTGCATCCGTATAATGTCACCAGACTGAGACTCCAGCCCCACGACATTGACGCCCCGGGACAGGGTTTGGAGGTCAGCGTCAGGGCCAGCGGTTTCACGGAACGTATCCATCATGGCAAACGCATCTTCATTGCAATAGAAGTAAAGCGATTGAAAACGCGCGCCTCCTCCTGCTTCAAAATAGGAAATACCGGCGTCTCTTGCCGCCTCCAAAGCCGGAAGAAAATCCCTGGTAAGAACACGGGCGCCATACACGGATTGAAACCCGTCCCTGAATGCCGTACACATAAATTGAACTTTTTTCGTCATTTTGTATCTTTGCAACAGAAAAAGATTATTTCACAAACACCGACCACAAGATTCCGGCGGCAATCGCCGACCCAAGCACGCCTGCAACATTTGGCGCCATTGCGTGCATAAGGAGGAAATTATGCGGGTCCTCCTTCTGACCAACCATCTGCACCACGCGTGCTGAGTCAGGTACGGCGGATACGCCCGCTGCCCCAATGAGAGGGTTTATCTTATCCCTTAGAAAAAGATTCATGCATTTTGCGAAAACCACGCCGCCTGCCGTTGCTATGCTAAAAGAAAGGGCGCCCAATGCAAAAACGAGAAGAGATTGCGATGTTAAAAAGGTTTGTGCCTGCGCGCTTGCGCCCACGGAAAATCCGAGAATAATAGTCACAGTATCTATCATGGCGTTGCGTGCGGTGTTCGCCAATCGCTCTGTTACACAACTTTCCTTCAAAAGGTTGCCAAGACAAAGCATGCCGATAAGCACTATTGAACCTGGCGCAATCAAAGCGGAAATCAGAAACACGGCAACGGGGAAAATAATTTTTTCCCTCTGTGATACATGCCGCGGTTCTTTCATACGAATGAGCCTCTCTTTTTTCGTGGTGAGCAATCTCATTATCGGAGGCTGAATAACCGGAACCAGGGCCATATAGGAATAGGCGGCAATCGCAATGGATCCCAACAAATGCGGCGCCAGCTTTGACGATAAAAATATTGCCGTAGGGCCATCCGCTCCGCCAATAATGCCAATAGCACCCGACTCAGAGGGGCTAAACCCTAAATAGAGAGCGCCTATGAGGGTAAGAAAAATGCCTATCTGCGCCGCCGCCCCAAGCAACACAAGCTTTGGATTCGACAACATGGCGGAAAAATCAGTCATAGCGCCGATCCCAAGGAAAATAAGCGGCGGATATATCCCTTTGCTTACCCCAAGGTAAAGAAAACTCAGAACACTCCCTTCCTGATATACGTTGAGCGCCATGCTGTCTATGGAAGGAATATTTCCCACTATCGCCCCAAATCCTATCGGCAAAAGCAACAATGGCTCATAATCTTTAATAATTGCCAGACTTACAAAAAAAATCCCGACAATGATCATGAGGGCATTGCCCCACGTCATCATTGCAAATCCTGTTGTCTTAAGAAATTCGAAGAGAATCTCCATTAAGCCCTCCCAAAAAAAGACACTGCGTTCCCTTGTACCCGGAGATAAAGCAATTTACTAAAATGATTCTTTGCCAACCATACTGCCGCCCGCTTCACTATGCAGGGCAAAGCCAATTGCCGCAAGCGCCTCGTCTTCAGGCGCTGAGTAAAAAGCCGGTATATGATGCGAAGTTTCTTCCGCAGGAAGTATTCTGGCAAATATTCTTAAAAAAATGGGAAGGAGATAAATAAAAAAACTGGTTATTGCGAGTGCGGCAAACACAATCAGCATGCCGCTGATTGTGATCATAATTCCTTGTCCGTTGACTATATTTTGAACCCCTGAATTCATAGTTGCTTTCCCTCTTCTTATTTTCCAGATATGTTATTGGGTAGATTTTAAAATTTTAATATCCTATATTTTTTTTTATTAAGATGCAATTATTTTTTGTAACTATACAGCGTAATCTAGTGAAATAAATGAATATCGAACCGCAGAACAAGGAATTTCGAATATCGAATTACGAAACCGCGAATACACGCAAATGGACGCTAATATTTTTGACCGGAGACCAGAGAAGGGAGACAGAAGGCATCGTTAGCCACAAAAAGGCACAAAATGCACAGAAGAACACAGAAAATTCTCCCTCTTTTTTTGTGTCTTCTGTGCCTTTTTGTGGCTAACCCTTTGTGCCCTTTGTGGTTAAAGGGCAGACGCACGGCCGTGCGTCTCTACATTTTGATTGCGGCTTTGCTGCGCTATAGTATTACCCTGTAAAAACATCTTTTTTTTGTAAGTTTTTCTTCGTGTCCTTTGTGTTCTGTATTCTTTGTGCCCTTTGTGGTTAAACTCTTTTTGGTTGCGGCTTTGCTGCGCTATGTAGTTTTTACTTTTGGCGTATCCGGAAAACGGTAGAAATGTGTTATTCAGCAAGGTATAATTTTTCTGTTTATTGCCTGCACAACAAATTCATTTATATACTGTTGCCTTTCATGATAAAATATTGCGTTTACGGTATATCCATAATTATTGTACTCTTTTCTCTAACGGGCCGTAGTTCAGGAATGGCGACACAAGATTCTTTCCTCATAACATCCTTCACCAAAAAGGAATTTAATAAAGGCGAGCCAATTGGGTGGAAAAGCCATAAGGGGATTTGCCGGGAGATACGAAACCGGTTTATGCCTGAATTGCTTGAAGCGGAGGGGAAAGGCATTCTTCATGTAAACGCCAGCGACAGCGGCACAATTATTTTTCGTCCCGTTCGTATTAATCCTGTTGAATATCCTTTTTTAAGCTGGAGATGGAAGGTATCGAACATTCTGCCCGAAAGCAGGGAAAAGGAAGCAGGCGGCGATGATTATCCTGCGGCAGTATGCATCGTGTACGGAAAGACATTTTTCTCCATTCCGTATAATTACAAAATACTGATTTATGCGTTTGGAAACAATGTTCCTGCCGGAGAGCGGTATAAAAATCCATGCGAGGCCAGGGCAAGAATAATTATTGTTCAGAGCGGAGAATCTGCTACAGGCAGATGGCTTGATTACAAGATACATCACTATCAGGATTATTTGCGTGAGTATGGAGAAGAACCCCCCGGCATTATTTACGTCGGGATCCAAACCAATGCCGACCGGACACATGGAAAGGTGGAGGCCTGGTATTCAGATATCGCCCTGAACCGATTCCCATAGTATTACCCGTTTAAAAATGTTTCCCTGGCCGGTATTCATGGGTAAAAACCTTTTTATGTAAGTTTTTTACACACATGGGAGAAGGTTTTTTATGAAAAATGTGCTTGGTGTTTTAGGGAAAAAGCTGCTTCTGTATTTTGTAAGCATATCCCTTATTCCCGCAACACTGTTGTGTTGCATTCACTATCTGCATAGCAAAAAACTACTGGAGACAGAGTTATTTAATGAAATGTCGCTGGTGGGCGCAGCTCTGTCGGAACATATCAATGCCTTTTTGATTTACGGCGAGAATTCGGCAAAACACTATGCCTCCGATGGTTTTATCAGGGAACATCTTGAAAGCATTCATGATGATACGGAAAATACTGAGGCTACCCACGCGCTGAGTAAATATTTGCAATACAAGACCGGCCTCGAACCAAGATTCCGGGAAACCTTTACGACAGATACGAAGGGCCTGGTCGTGGCATCCAGCGATGCACAGCGTGTTGGTACGGATATGTCACAAGACCTTTCCGCCTTGGCAACAAAAGGCGGAACGTTCGCAAAGGATGTTTATCTGTGCGACATTACGGGGGAATATTGTTTAACCTTCTGCTCTTCCGTTAGAAATAAGGATACAAACGCATTTTTAGGCATGATCGGGATACGCATACTTGCCGCCGAACTGGAGAGTATCACTGTGGGCGCCAGGCAAGAGGCATTTGCCTTATTGATTCCTGCGCATACGCCGACGGTGCATGATGCGGGAAAAACAAACATAGTGCGGGAAGAGCCTTATTTTAAGGTGCAGGATGCTGATACTTCATATAAAAGAAATCATACGATAAGACGTCCTCTTGAATTAACCACACTGACACGCCGCGGCGAAACAAGCGAGGCATATCTTGTCAACAAACAAAGGCTCATGCTGACCTCCTCCCGGTTCATAGATAATGTCCGGTTAAGACAGGCGGTGGACACCTTGCCCGTTAATGTTTTAATAAACGAAGGCATGGAGATGGCAGGCATCTATGAGGATTACAGGGGAACGCCTGTCATCGGCGTTTCAAAATATATAAAACCAATGGGCTGGATATTGCTGGTGGAATCGGATGTCGCAGAGGCGTTTAAGCCTGTATACAGGGCAAGAAACTACTCTATCGTTATTATAGTGGCCAGCGTGTTTGTTATTTCCGCCGTAGCATTTCTCATATCCGGCAGGATTGTCAATCCCTTAAAATCATTGATGGCAGCAATGGGCAAGGTATCAAAAGGCGATATAGGAAATCACATACGCGTTACGTCAAAGGATGAGATCGGAGAACTCACAAAGGGGTTTAATCGTATGACGACAGACTTGATAAAGGCGCGTGATGAATTGCGGGACCTTTTTGATGCGGCGAACGACCCTATGGTCACATTGAAAGAGGGTAATATGGTCAACAATATGAATAGCAGGGTCTCTGAGTTATTTGGCTACACGCAAAAAGATTTGCTCTCTAAGAAAATCGTCAGTATCTTCAGAAAGGAAGATGTTCCCATAGTTGAAGAGGCCCTTGATAGCGCATGGCGGTTAAAACCCGGAGAAAAATATCCTATGTTTGAGGTGGGAGTTATGAAGAAAGACGGGCATGCGCTGGTTTGCGAACTGGATTTAAACCGGACACAATTTGGAATACAACCCCATTTCAGGAACATAACAAAGAGAAAATTGCTGGAACAAACGATACTGGAAGAAAAACAAAAACTTGGGGAGTCAAACACCCGCCTTCAATCCCTGCTGGCAGAACTGGAACGGACGCAGATGCAGTTGCTGCAATCCGAAAAAATGGCTTCCCTTGGCCAATTGGCGGCGGGTGTTGCCCATGAAATAAACAATCCGGTCGGCTATATATCCAGCAACCTGGAGTGGATGCAAAATAAATTTGTCGTCATCAAAACGATGCTGGAGGAGTTGAAGATGGAATCAAAGCCGCAAGCCCGCCCTGGGGACAATAGGAAAAACATAGCCGCTCACATGGAAAAAAGCATAAACGAATCCCTGGAGGGCACGAGGAGGATTCAAAGTATTGTTAACTCCCTCCGTATTTTCTCCCACAGGGCAGAAGATAAATTGGAACCGGCTAATATTAATGCGGAGATCGAAGACGCCCTGAATATTATCAGGAACGAGATTAAGTACAAAGCCAAATTGATAAAGTCTTACGGAGATATCCCCCCGATACATTGCAACCGGCGCCAATTAGGGCAGGCCTTTATGAATATCATCCTGAATGCGGCGCAGGCATTGAAGGAAATGGGAGAGATAAGAATAACTACGTATAAAAAAGACTATTCTATCTTTATTGTGATTAGCGATAACGGCCCTGGCATACCGGAGCAAGATATCCCAAAAATATTTGAACCCTTTTTTACCACCAAAGAAGCAGGCAAGGGAACGGGCCTGGGACTTTCCATTGCTTACAACATAATAGCGAGCCACAATGGCGCAATAGAGGTTGACAGCAAAGTAAACAAAGGAACAACATTTACGGTAAAGCTGCCTGTTACAGTATAATACAGTCGGCAGTCTACAATCTACAACCGGCAAATTGCGGACTGCGGATTGTAAAATTTTTTTCTGAGGGAAGCAAATGAAGCAAAAGACAATACTCATCGTTGATGATGAAAAAAACATCCTTGCGACATTAAAAAGACTCCTGGAAGATGAGAAGGAAGGCTACAGGATTTTTTTCGCAGATAGCGGCATAAAGGGACTGGAGATTGTTAGGTGTGAAAATATACATCTGATAATCACCAATTACAGGATGCCTGGCATGGACGGCATACAGGTGCTTAAAAGGGCTACGATACTATCGCCGGATGCGGTCAAGTTTATGTTAACCGGATATGCTGACCTGGAGGTTGTCATGAGGGCAAAAAACGAGGGTGGTGTATACCGGTTCTTCACAAAACCATGGAACAATAGCGAAATATTAGGTGCCGTAAAACAGGCT
>MHYI01000115.1:0-178 GCA_001828295.1 Planctomycetes bacterium RBG_16_41_13
CGCTCTGAATCTTGTTTTTCAGCTCGCTGAAAATCTCGCCGATCTTGTATTCGATGGTGTCGGCGCTTTCGGCTGACGTTTTGAACTTTTTCAGGTAGGGAAACAGCTTGTGGTCAACAAAGTCTTTCAGATCAACGCCGGTAAGCGCCTTATGATGATCTATCTTGCCGTCTTTGCC
>MHYI01000115.1:339-5409 GCA_001828295.1 Planctomycetes bacterium RBG_16_41_13
TCCAGCTCACTGCTGCATCCTGCGTCTTTGTGGAGGATGTCGTCTATATTCTTGAAGGTTTGTTCAAACAAGGCAATTTCTCCCGGGTAAAAATATTTTCTCTTGCTTCGACAGGCTCAGCAACCGGTGCGTCCGGCATTAAAGGGCGTGATTGGGGCATAGCATAATTCTGCCGACATAGCATGCGACTGGAACTACCACGCGAGCAATCCTGGCTATGGGGAATCTTAGCTGTTTTTCAACATTGAGGCAATAATTAAGTATGGCGTCCCCGTAATTCCCGCCCTAAAACAAGACAATTACAATAACTCCGGCAATCATTACCATCCCTCCGACAAGCCGTTCGGCAATATTTTTTTCTTTAAACAAAATTGCCCCATAGAGAATGCCGAAAAGGAGGCTTGTCCTTTTCACCGAGATGAAATAGGGGACTTCTGTTAGTGTCACCGCGTAGAAGTGGCTGACCGTTGAAAACACGATCAACAACCCTATTAAAATAAAGAGAGAGAGATGAGAACTCAGCGGCTGTCTTATTTTGCCGTTGTTTTTCCACAGAAGAAGAGGAAAAAGAACTAACGACAGGAATGGAAAATAGGTTGCTGAAAAAAACAACGGGCTGGAATGCTGGATCGCCAATTTTCCCAAATTGGAGGTAATGCTGTAGATAAAGGCGACAATGATCATGTAAACGGAGCCGCGCTCCCTCAAAATTGCCTTAAACGGCTGCAATATTCCCTGCCGGCTCATTTTTGCATTAAGCAAATACGCCCCCAATGTGACAAGCAGTACACCAATAATGCCATGCTTATGCAGCCTTTCGCCAAGGATGATATTTGAGGTTACTATTAAAAACCCCGGGGTTAATGCAAGGAAAGGCAATGTCATTGACAACGGTGAAATTTTTATCGCCTTCATATACAATATGAGTGCGGTTGTCTCCAACGGGACAAGGAAGATGAGAATAAGAAAAAAGGTGTGGTCCAGTGTTGGTATTTCTATGAAAGGCAGGAAACACAGCAAAAACGGAGAGGCAAAGCCAATGCGCACCCATAAAACGATATACTCGTTTTTTTCTTTTAGAACCTTTTTGCTCAGTGCATCAGCGGTTGCCACGCAAAATGCACAAAAGAGCGAAATGAAAAGCCAATTCAAGGGAGCTTATATCCTATTTTGCGCAATAGTTGTCTTCTGTCCAGAATATCTTTTCCAGTTTCGGTACCCACCGGACTATATCCGTCAACCACGCCGATTATCCCGTTCCCCTGTGCTGTTTTGGCCACAATAACCTGAAGGGGATTGGCAGTAGCGCAAAAAACAGTACACACCTCCGGGCATAATTTCAGGGCATTTAATACATTTATGGGATATGCATCTTTCATTAGGATCACAAAGGTATGGCCTGCGGCGATGTTTTTCGCATTTCTTGCGGACGTCTCCTTCAGATGGTCATCGTTCCCCTCGATTCTTATAAGCCTGGGGCCGGAAGCTTCGCAAAACGCAATGCCAAATTTTATTCCAGGCGCTGCATTTATAAGGATTTCGTAAATATCCTCTGCCGTTTTGATGAAATGGGTCTGGCCGATTATTATATTTGCCCCTTCCGGCATCTCCATTGTTATTGCCATTGTTTCAACCATGGTTTATTCAGCCTTGTTTTTTGCGTTCTTTGAGGATATTTCCGGAGGTTGTTCCAATAAGACCTCGTTGACCTTGCCGAAAGTGTCAAGCGGTTTGTCAAATTTATCCTTATTTCCAACAACAAGGATGGAGATTTTATCCGGGTGTAAATGTTTTTGCGCCACCCTTTTTATGTCTTCAGCAGACACAGCCTGGATATTATTCACATACGTTTCCAGATAGTCGAGCGGCAGGCCTTCGTATTCAATATCAACCATTTGCGCAACAATGCTCGCGCTCGTCGTAAAACGGAAAACAAACTGATTTAAGAAGGTCTCTTTGGCATGCGTTAATTCTTCATTGTCTACCGGTGTGGCGCGCATTCTTTCGATTTCCTCCAGCGCAATTGAAATAGCGCGATGGGTGGATTCCAGTTTGGTCTGGCACATTACATAAAACATGCCAAGGTCCTGCGATGTTTGAAAACTGCTAAATGCTGAATAAGCAAGCCCTTCATCGGAACGTATCCTGCTGGTTATTCGGGCATTAAACCCGCCGCCGCCCAGAATAAAATTCATAATCTCAATGGGGAAATAGTCAGGGCTCCTCCTGTGTATTCCCAGGTGCCCCATAATGACGTTTGCCTGACTGATGTCTTTATATACGTAGTTTACCGATTTGTTTAGTTCGTATTTGACCTTTGGTATATCAGGGATAATATTTTTCCCCTTTTCCCATCCCTTAAAAATCTCATTCAATTTCTTAATCATCGCTTTCCGGTCAAAATCACCGGAAATTCCAATTATTATATTGTTCGGACGGAAAAATTTTTTATGAAAGGCAATCATGTCGTTTCGCGTAATTTTTTCTATGGATTCCAGAGTGCCGTCCACCCTTCTGCTGTACGGATGATTACTTTCATAGAGCATCTTGCGAAATTCTCTCCCTGCGATTTGCTGTGGCCGGTCGTTTTCCCTTCGGATGGATTCAATGGCTTCATCCTTTTCCATCCTTATTTTGTCTTCGGGAAATGCGGGATTTCTCAGCACGTCGGCAAAAATCCTCAACCCCTTGTCCATGTCTTTTTTAAGCACGGAAAGGCTTGCGCCGCCCGACTCTCTGCCTATAGAAGTCTCCACAGAGGCTGCTATGAATTCCAGTTCCTCATTCATTTTGTCAGGCGGCATGGATACCGTGCCACCGCTCCGCATAACATCTCCCGTCAAACTTGCCAGCCCGGCCTTTTCCGCTGGTTCATAAATAGCCCCCGTTCTGATGCGTGCCGTTACATTTATAATCGGTAAATCATGATTTTCCAGCAAGTAAAGAATTACGCCGTTATCCAACTCCAACCTCTCTGCCTTTGGAGGATTAAAGCCGAGAGGTGCAAATTTAAATTTTGATAGTATCCTTGATCCTTCGGATTTAGGCTCGCCGGAGGAGGGGTGTACCTCTTTTTGGTGCTCCGCACGGAGCGTCCGGAAATTGTTTATGGAAAAAACACCTACGAAACAGACTACACATATAATAAGATGCTGATATATTTTTATGCTCACTTTGCATTCTCCCCATTTTCTTTCTTAACCAACATAGCAACGGTACGGTTTTTCTTTATCAGATATTTCTTTGCAACCCTTGTGACATCCTCAGCAGTGACTTCACTTACTTTTTCCAGAAAGGTATTAATAAACTTCCAGTCGGAAATAATCTCATAATGTCCTATCTCGCTGGCAAGGCCGGAGGCGCTTTCCAGCCTCCGTATAAAACCTGCCTCCAGTTGATTTTTAATCTTTTGCAACTCCCATTCAGACGGAGGCTTGGTTTTGAGCAATTCTATTTCTTCATAAAACGCCGCCTCTACCTCTTCAACGGTATGAGGGGCTCTGGGGGCGGCATAAAAGGTAAAGGTTTCCGGAAATCTTCCGACACCAATGCCTGCATTTGCCATTACTGCAATTCGCTTTCCCTCGATCATTGATTTATACAAACGTGATGTTCTTCCGTCAGAAAGAAGGGTACTCAATACATCCAATGCATAGATGTCAGGGTGGTCTATGCCCGAAATGTGATAGGAAATAGCCATATACGGGTTGGAATCAAACTCCACCTCTATCCGCCGCTCTCCCTTTTGCTCAGGCTCAGCGGTCTTAACTTTCGGCGGGTCAGACTGGCGGGGAATATCGCCAAAATATTTTTCAATCAGTTTTATTGCATCATCCTGCTTAAAGTTGCCTACCATCACAATCACTGCATTATTCGGGGTATAATACTGTTCAAAATATCCGGCGGTTTCCGCCTTTGTTATATTTAGAATATCAGAACTCCATCCTATCGTGGGCCAACGATAGGGATGTGCAATGAATGTTACCGCATTAAGCTGTTCTATTAATGCGCCAAACGGGCTTGTTTCTGTTCTTGTCCGCCGCTCTTCCATTACAACGTCACGCTCGGAATAGAATTCCCTTAATACGCGGTTTTTCATTCGGTCTGATTCGATAAAAGCCCACAACTCCAGTTTATTTGCGGGAATGTTACAGATATAGAACGTGCCGTCAGAAGATGTTGCGGCATTTAATTCAACCGCGCCATGTCGCAGGTAAAGGGAAAATATTTCATCCTTTACCGCCAAATCCCGCAGTTTTTCCCTTGTCGTTTCCAATGCTTTTTCTAATGCGGCAATCTTTTCATTGTCCCTGGTTTCTTTTCCGGTTTCCCATGCAATTTCTGCTACCAGCGTGTCTTCTTTTTCAAGCAGCGGTTTTTCGGCGGCATAATCTTTCGTTCCGAATATTTTTGTTCCCTTAAACATCATGTGTTCGAAGAGATGAGAAACGCCGGTAATACCAGGCCTTTCATCCACAGAACCTACCCGGAAATTAATCCGAAGGCAGACAATAGGCACCTCGTGTTTCTCCAGCATAAGCAGCTTTAAGCCGTTCCCGAGAACGTGTTCCTTTACGTCTAATTTGAGCGGATTGGCAGGTGCCTTCAGTGAAACAAGGAAGATAACCAAAAAATTTACGATTGCAAAAGATATGAGACGTTTCGTTTGTGCCATTTTATACGTACTCCCGGTTATTTATCTGATAAAAATATAGAGAATGGTTTTTAAAATATCTGATTATAAAAAACATGGCGTCCGTGCCAAAAATTTCTTTACAGAAAACATGAACACTGTCTGTCAATATCAAATTAAGAAGAAAACTACCTTTTTCATTCTAAAAGGAAAGCCGGCTTTTTTGCAACGTAAATTTTAAAACACACCTTTTCTATAAATGTTGTAGAAGGAGTAACCACAGATTACACAGACTTCGTCGTGAGCTCAGTCGAACGATTGCACAGATTAAAAAATTAAATATTCGTATTTCACCATCCTACTTTTTCAAAAAACGAAGGTGTTAATAATTTTACCGAAAATGAGTCTTGAATAAAGGATGTATTCTGTGTTAGCAT
>MHYI01000116.1:0-4667 GCA_001828295.1 Planctomycetes bacterium RBG_16_41_13
CTTGACGGTCAGGTCAACCGTCAGGAAATGTTCATTGTCCCGTATCTTCACCCCTTTTTCTAGGATAGTTTCTTTCCTTCTGGAAATTTTATGGAGCATGGTGCTCAGTTTATAGCGCAGGTCTTCGTGCGCCATTTTTAATATATTGAAAGTAGGGATACCGGGTGGCGTT
Source organism: Planctomycetes bacterium RBG_16_41_13 (assembly GCA_001828295.1). Next base: position 173 of record MHYI01000116.1, read on the forward strand.
AACAAGTATTTGTGTATCTTGCCGTTAACATAAAGAATCTCATGTTTTTCGTTGATCAGTGCGAACGACGGGGCATATTTGTTAAGAATCTCTCTTTCCGCAAGTTGAATAATATTGATTTCTCTGTAATCCTTTTTTTCTTCTTTCCGGTCTGATAGAAAGACCCCCTTCGTTGGCAAGGCAGGAATATCCACGCCCTTTCCGATAACTTCGCTTTTACGTTTATAGATTTTCCATTTCGTATTTTCGGTCGAAAAAAGATCGGCAAATTCTCCAATGGTTTCAGATGATCCGAGGAAGAGGTATCCATCCTTATTCAGGGTATAGTGAAAAACCGGCAGTATCTTTTTCTGCAGTGATGAGTCCATATAAATAAGCACGTTTCTGCATGATACAAGGTCGAGCCGGGAAAAAGGAGGATCTTTTATCAGACTTTGAGTGGCAAAAACCACCATTTCGCGTATCCTTTTTTTCAGCTTGTAGGAGTTGTCTTCTTTTATAAAGAATTGTTTCAGCCGTTCTTTGGAGACGTCCGCGGCAATACTGTCCGGGTAAATGCCCGCCCTCGCGAATTCAATAGCCGCAGCATCTATATCAGTTGCAAATATCTGGACGTTGCACTGACTCTGTTTCTTTTCCATAATTTCCGCGATGAGTATGGCAATGGAATATGCCTCTTCTCCCGTAGCACAGCCAGGCACCCAGACGCGTAAAGTACTATTTGGCTGCTTTCGCTGTATGATATCGGAGATTACCGTATTTTTCAGGAGATCAAAGGCGTCCTGGTCTCTGAAGAAATTGGTAACCCCTATGAGCAGGTCTTTATAAAGAGTTTCTATTTCAGCCGTATTTTCCCGGAGATAATTAAAATAATCTGCAATTTTATCGATCTGATGAACGGCCATGCGTCTTTCAATCCTTCTCCGAATCGTATTTTGTTTATATTGGGAGAAATCCTGTCCCGTATGGTTGCGAATCTGCAGGATGATTTTTGTTACATTGTTTTGATATTTTTGTTCCGTGGCGCCCGTTGACCTGGTGCTATCAATATAGGGGTGTTTAATATATTTTAGAAGTTCTCCCGGCATTCTTTCCACTGGCAGGACAAGATCAACAGCGCCGGTGTTTATAGCGCTTCTGGGCATGCTGTCATACTTTGCCTCGGTTTCGTCCTGCGCCATGGTCATTCCCCCTGCGCCCTTGACTGCTTTAAGTCCCAGGGTGCCGTCGGTGCCCGTTCCTGAAAGCACGATGCAGATTGCCTTTTCTCCCAGATCATCTGCAAGGGAACGAAAAAAGAAATCAATAGGCAGCCTGGAGGCATGCAGTTCCAGTGGTTGTATCAATTGAAAAGTCCGGTTTATAATAGCAACGTCCATCCCCGGAGGATTAAGATAAACGCAGTTTGGTAACGCCTGCATTCCATCGTCGATTTCCAGCATCTTCATGGTGGTATATTTATTTAGCAGTGTTGCTATAATGTTCTTGTGCTTAGGCGACAGGTGCTGGATAACCACTACGGCAAGGTTGCTATTGTCAGGCATGTTGTAAAAGAAACCTTCTAGCGCCTCAAGCCCTCCGGCAGAAGCGCCGATTCCGACAATGGGGAATGTCATGGTTTGTGCTTTCAGGGCTTTTACCTCCTTTGCCGGTGTTATCGGTTTCTTTTCGGACCTTTTCATTTTTCTTTTTGGCAGAGTCGTTTTTGTTCCGGTATGTGTAGCGGCTTTTATGGTATGTGCCTTTAATTTTCTGGCGAGCACCTCTTTTTTTCCTGTCTGCACGGGCCTCTTTTTTGCAGCTTCAGTTTTTTTTCTCGCCATGATTTATTGGCCCCCTGAAATGATTTTTTTGCCTGCATTGTTAGATAGGGACATTTTAAAAATCAATAGTTGGGTAGTTGGGTGAATCGTAAGCAGGTAAGCAGAAGATGTCAATATAAATATACTATATATAATGTAGAGACGCACGGCCGTGCGTCTGTTCTTTAACCACAAAGGGCACAAAGAACATAAAACACAAAGAACACGAAGGAAAACTTACAAAAAAAAGAAGTTTTTACAGGGTAATACTATATAATATGAATACTCAGTCGGCAGTCCGCAATCTGCAATCTGCAATTTGCCGACTGCCGACTGTAGACTGCCGATTGCTACGGTATAATAGAAAATTCCAAGCCCCTTATGGGAAGGTGTCGGGACTATTACAAAAAATGTTTGTATTGTACGAACGGTTCTTCTCTTTAAAATAATTGTTTAAGGATTATCATGAAATTCACAAAAATGCATGGAATAGGCAACGATTATGTTTATGTTAATTGTTTTCATGAAGTAGTTGAGGACCCCGTTGGGCTGGCAAAAAAAATAAGCGACCGGCACTTTGGAGTGGGGTCCGATGGGTTAATACTTATATTGCCGTCAGAGATAGCAGATTGTAAAATGCGTATCTTTAATGCGGATGGCAGTGAAGCGCAAATGTGCGGAAATGGAATCCGTTGTGTTGCAAAATACGTGTACGATCATGCACTTGTCAGAAAGAACCCGCTTACAGTAGAAACGCTGGCAGGCATTAAAACCATTGAGCTGTATACGAAAAATGAAAGTGTCTGTAGCGCAAGGGTCAATATGGGAAGGCCGAAGCTGATGAGACCGGAAATACCAATGGTTGGCGCTGAAACACAAGTAGTGGACGAAATGCTCGTGCTTGATGAAAATACTTCATTTCGGGTTACCTGCGTTTCCATGGGAAATCCTCATTGCGTAATCTTCGTTGATGATTTAAAGCAACTCCATATAGAAAAAGATGGAAAGGCAATTGAACACCATCGCGTCTTTCCTGAAAGGACAAATGTCCATTTTGTAAAGGTTCACCATCCGGGAGAAGTTACAATGGTCACCTGGGAGCGTGGATCGGGCATAACCCTGGCGTGCGGAACAGGCGCTTCTGCTGTTTGCGTTGCCGGCGTTCTTAACAACCTGACAGAACGTAAACTTTTAGCACACCTGCCAGGCGGGGATCTGGAACTGGAATGGGCGGAAGATGAAAATGTTTATATGACAGGCGCTGCTGCTGAAGTTTTTACGGGAGAATGGCTTTTATAGCAGTAGGAAGACAGTCCTCAGTCCTCAATCTGCAATTTGCCGACTGTAGATTGTAGATTGTCGACTGCCGACTGTCGGCTGCAGAAGGGACAATTAAATATTTTGCCAATAAATGCAAAGAAATTACTGATAAGGTACTAAAATCTGCAATGAAGTTATCTATAATTAAAAGGGTGTTTCTTTTTGCAATCGTACTGTCCGGTTGCGCAAGCAGTAAATCAGCGATTATGCAAAGATCGATTTGGGAAGATACTTCTGCCATATTGAATAGCACGGGGGGTGAAGCGCAAAACCTTTCGGTACAACAAATAAAAGAGGTGTTAATTGACAACAACTCTAAACTTACTACGCTTCGGGCAAAGGCAAAAATAACCTTAACCTCGCCTGAATCAAAAGGGCCTGTCACATGCACCGGCCTGATAGTGTATGAAACGCCAAATCATCTGCGTGTGATTGGCTCAAAACTGGCGACTACCCTATTTGATATGTCTACCGACGGCAATACCTTTTGGATTTATGTCCCCTCGGAAAAAAAGGTTTACACAGGTTCCAGCAATGCCTTGCATAAGGTGAATTCATCAGGAACAGGCATTTCCCCGAATGATATGGCAGGGTTGTTTAACCTTAAAGATATTTTAGGCGGCGAGAGTACGGTATTGGAAATCTGGCCTTATTATTGGGTCGTTCATGCGATAGATACGAATGAGGGCAAGATAAATCTTAAAGGGAAATTATTGATTAACAGGAGTAACACAGACACATTTCGATGTGAAACATTTAATCCGGACGGTTCTGTCCGGCTGCAGGCAGTATTTACCGATTATTCGGATTTCGATAGTTGCCGGCTGCCGCAAAGAATTGACGTCCGTTGGCCAACATACAATACCTCGATGGGCATCACGCTTTCTGATATCATTGTAAACAGCCCGATTGATTCAAAAATATTTACCTTTACAATCCCCAATGGCGTGGAGGCCGTCCGTCCGGGAAATTAAATTCCGTCTCCGTTTTCCAGTTCTACTATTTTCTCCAAACGGCGGGCGTGTCTTCCCCCTTCAAAAGGCGTTTCCAGCCATAGTTTTACTTTTTGTTCCAAAAGTTCTTCGTCGATAATATCCGCACCGATGCACAGGATATTGGCATCATTATGCCGACGGCTCATTTCTACCGTATAAAGATTGTGGCATAAAGTCGCCCTGACGCCCCTTACCTTGTTTGCTACAAGCGACATACCTATTCCGGTGCCGCATATTAAAATACCCCTGTCGCATTCCCCATGTCCCACCGAAAGCGCCGCCTTCATGCCAAAATCGGGATAATCCACGGACTCCGATTTTGATGAAGTGCCAAAATCCGTCACGGAATGGCCTAATTCCTTCAATGTTACCTTAATA
>MHYI01000116.1:4682-4856 GCA_001828295.1 Planctomycetes bacterium RBG_16_41_13
TACGTTCTTTAAAATCATACCCTCTGTGATCTGATGCTATTGCAATCTTCATTGTAGTTTCACAATCTTCCATAAAAAAATGTACAAAAAAAGTAACTATTCCGCGTAATCTATCAAGGCTAGGCCTGAAAGGCTGTCAGTATATAGCAGGGGGTGAAGCCCCCTGTATGGTAA
>MHYI01000116.1:4937-5598 GCA_001828295.1 Planctomycetes bacterium RBG_16_41_13
TATTTTGTTTCTAGCGAGGAAACATGTCCAGCCCATGTTAAGCATCCTTTTCTATCACCCCTTCGGGGTTGGTTATATTGTTTCTTTAACCAGGGGCTCCACCCCTGGCTATATGCTTTCTGCCCTTCAGGCCTGTTGTATTTCGGTAGTTTAATAAATTACGCTGAATAGTTGTCAAAAAAATTACCCCGCTTCTCAATTATTTTTCAAGACAACTTCGAATAGTTGTTTCGGGAATAATGCCATGCCGAACGACCTCACACGCTCCATCTTTTATTTTGACAATCGTTGAAGGCTCGTGTGATTGTGTTGGCCCGCCATCCAGTATGATGTCGATTTCACCCTTAAAATATGCCGTCACTTGTGATGCATCCGTTGACGGCGGATGCCCTGAAGTGTTTGCGCTGGTAGTTGCTACCGGAATATTTGCGGCGCGGATTAAATCTCTCGCTATAGCGTTGTCAGGCAATCTTACGCAAATGTCTGAACCATCCTTCAGCGGAAAAATAATCGCTAAAGGACCCGGCCAAAAAGACTCCATCAACCTTTTCGCCGCATCAGAAACAGCGCCCGCGTATAGTCCCACTTCCCCGATATCGGCAATCATCAGGGTCAGCCTCTTTTCTGCCGGCCTCTTCTTTGCCTCATAAAGCCGTTCGAT
>MHYI01000117.1:0-1908 GCA_001828295.1 Planctomycetes bacterium RBG_16_41_13
CCGGTATTGCTACTGATATCTACAGAATAGGAAATGCATATGGACCAAGACAGCCCATGGACAGGCCACAGGGTGTGATTGCTGTTTGGATGGGGAAGATTTTAAGAGAAGCAAATATCGAGATATATGGTTCTCGTGATACCTTACGTGATTATATTTATGTTGAAGATATCGTTCATCTTCTTACACATTCCCTCAGGGATTTATCCTCCTCCAATACTTATAATATGGGCACTGGTAAAGGAGTTTCTTCTTTTGATTTATTAGAAATTTATTGTAGGGTTATTGACATGCCCTTTACCTATAAGGTACTTCCGCGGAGAAAAAGCGATAATACTTCTGTTATTTTGGATAGTTCTAAATTGATATCCTTTTTCCCTGGGTTTAAGTTTCAGGATATGGAAGAAAAGATCAAACATACGTGGCTATATGTTAAAAAAGATTACTATAGCATGAAAAGCAAAGATAACTTAATCTTTACCCCGTTAGAGAGAGCCACTGACAAGGTCAGTGGTGATTATAGAGAAGCAGATGATGGTGTAAAGCCACCGTCAGCGCAAGACAGTTAGAGAACGTAGTTCTCCCACGGGGTTTAATAAGAAATAGCACACTCTTTAAAAATTATGGCAGTGACTACAATTACTGTTTTTGATAAAGATGCTTACCGTTATAGAGAAATGCTTAAGTCTGCGGTAAGTTTTTTTGGCGTGGAGGAACCCTTTTTCGATTATTATAAGGTTTATTGTTTGAAACGTTGGATAACAGATTGCGATGAAAGCTATGATATACTGGATTTCGGCTGCGGTATAGGTAAGTTAACGGCTATCTTGGCAAAAACATTTCAAAAATCAAGTATTTATGGATATGATATTTCTTGTGCATCTTTATCGGTAGCGAGAGAAGCAAGTGCAACCATCAATAACGTTTATTTCGTAAGCGATCTTAACGGTGGAAAGAGGTATGATTTTATAATAGCAGCTAATGTGTTTCACCATATCAAAGTCGAGGAACATAGTGCTGTATTATTTAAGATGAAAATGCTTCTAAATAACAACGGCAAGATATGCATATTTGAACATAATCCTTTGAACCTTTTAACTCAATATATAGTTAAACGCTTCCCTTTTGATGTAGATGCAAAGCTTATATGGCGACACGTTTTTATTAAAAAAGTATTGTTGAACGAGCTTAAGGTTTTTGCAAAAGAATATATACTTTTTTTCCCTTGGCGCGTAGACTTATTTCGGAAAATAGAGAGGTTTTTGGTTCATATCCCTTTAGGTGCCCAGTATATGCTTATACTCGATAACGGTTAAAACCTTGAAGAGGAAGATATGGTAGGCGAAAAAGGAAGAGGCATTACGGTGCTGCAAGTAACCTTTATCCTATGCTTAATTTTTCTTGCAGAGTGGTTCTTATTTAAGACTTATGTAAAGCGTGAAGTAGCATGGTCACCGTTTTTAAATGGCGATGCCAATTGGTATCTGGGGCATAGCTATATAGTATTTGACTCACTCTTGCGGAATCATGTTATTCCTCGGGAATTCTTTAATGATCCCTCTGGTATTATGGTACTGCTCGTTTCATCTATTTTATATGTGTTTTTTGGCGCCTCGCGTTTGACGGCCCTGTCTACGAATCTTATCTTTTATCTTCTGTGGCAGGGTTTTATGTTTTATCTTGCGCGATATGTTACAAAGTCTTGGTCTATTGCTTTTGCGATATTGGGGTTGTGTTTAAGTGCTACCATACCATTTCGAGGTGATGCAGTGCATCCGATGCTAAGTATTATGGAATATCAGCGAGATTTTGCTGTATTTTGTTTATTCGGTGTATTTGCTGGTGCAGTTTTGTTTTCCGATTCTTTTTTGAAGAGGAACTGGTCCATTTTGGCAGGTCTTGTAGCTG
>MHYI01000117.1:1923-6553 GCA_001828295.1 Planctomycetes bacterium RBG_16_41_13
ATTATTTCATGTCGTCGGAATATATTTCCTGTCTATTGCTATATACGGGGTCATATATATATTAAGGCGCAGACATTTTTACCTTGAGACAAAAAAAGCATACGCCAGCAGGGTTATTAATGGCGTTATTTCTTTTGTTACCATGGCGGCTTTTGCTTTTTATCCAATTTATCGGGCAAGATATGCTTTGTATCGTCATTACTTTACAGGAAAACTCATTGGTCCAAAGGATGACAATTTCATCAAATTATACCAGCAGGGTGTATACGATATTTTGCAGAGAATTCTTTATTATCCCAGGATGGTTTTGGAGCATGGATTAGGTAACTTTTTCTTTTATGCGCTTTTTATCGCATTTTTTATTATCGTGCTCATTATTATAACAATTTTAGTCAGGAGACTTTTCAGAATGTCTCCAAGTTCAGCTGGATTTTCTAAGTCGGATATACCAAAAACAAGCATATATAAATACGAATATCAACTTATTCCCTATTCTATATTTCTTTTTCAGAGTATAGGTGTACCGCTATTTTTGTTAACAGCATATCCTGTACGTAGCGGCAACGTTGGGCTTTTGATTGCTGCACCCTGTATTATTGCTATATTTATTTTATTTTCGCAGTTGTGGGTAAGATTTAATAGTTCATTAGGTCACAAAGTGTTATTTTTCACGAAAGGCGTCCTTGTTGTTGCACTATTATCCATAGGTACGCTTAACCAATTGAAAGCATACACTACCGTTTCTGTTTCTTCCCATAACCGCGCCGACTATTTAGAGGTAGCACGCTTATATGATAAGATTATTGCTTCATCGAAAGAATTTGCTATTAAAAGCCCTGCCATATCGGTTAATTTTTTGGAAAATTATGTCTTAGGTTGCGGTGAAGCCATTACTGCGTATTGTTATGAACATAGTGGAGAGCTTTTTCGGGTAAGGCAGAAACTGGGGTCGGATGTAGGAGGTAAACCAAATGAAAAGGATGCATTGAATTTAATGAGAGAAAGCGATTTTATATTGTGGTGTATAAAAGAACAACCATTAGAAAGTCGTAACCCTCTTTATTGCGATCCAATGTCCCAGGGTATGGCGAATAGCCCATTTTCAATATCTATCAAACAAATACAACCCGTGTTAATAGAATTTGGGAAAAATAACTTTTTATCTAAAGAGGTTTACAAGATATTTAACAGAGAAGTGATATTATATGTGAACAAAAATATAAGATATAGACCCGTTATTCGTTCGTCATCTCAATCGAACGATACATACTCTGCTAGGCATATTCTGGAAGAATCGAATGTTATATGGCACTCGAAAAGTTATCCAACCTATCCACAATGGGTTGAATTTGAGTATACATCCCCTGTTATTATTAATCAGCTCACTATGCGTTGTCAGCCAGGGGGATCAAGGCGTGCCCCCTTGGAGTTTTATTTTCAGGGAGAGGACACAGGTGGCCGATGGGTAAATTTGTTTGCTGTTTCCAATGCTTCTTTTAGCCAAGGTCATGAATTCAAATCTTGGACCGTTAAAAATAATACCGCTTTTAAACGTTATAGAATTTATATTACTAAAAATGCGGGGGCCGCCGATTTTGTAACCATAGCAAAGGTCGGTTTCAATTATGTTATCAACGATAGTAACAAATAGAAATAAAATACTTTCTTACCCTTTTATTTATTTGTTTTTTCAAACGCTAATTGGAGCAAAAAAGGCTAGGTTACAATGTGTTAAAGAATATGTAAATCCTGTACCGCGTTCCAAGATACTCGATATCGGTTGTGGGCCTGGTTATGGTATTGAATTTTTCCCTAATCCTATTTATGTTGGCTTTGATATTGATAAAAAATATATTAATTATGCTAAATTCAAATATGGGAATAAAGGTCTTTTTGTTTGTGAAGAATTTAGCGATAAAGTCGTCGAAAACTTAGGGTTTTTTGATTTAGTAATTATGAATGGACTGTTACATCATATGTCAGATAACCAGGTGATAGAACTTTTTGAGAAAGTGAAACGTGTTTTAAGATCACAAGGCCAGATTGTTACACTTGATGGTTGTTATGTAAAAGGGCAATCGTTTATTGCAAAGACATTACTCGATTATGATCGTGGTAAGTTTATCCGGCAAGAACATGATTATGTGCGGTTAGCCTCTAAGATATTTACCTCTGTGGTGAGTCATATTCGTCATGATTTGATGTTCATTCCGTATACATTAATTGTAATGAATATTTCTTAAAACATTGATGAACAATTTATGGATGTAACACTCCTTATACTAACATTAAACGAGATTGAAGGTGTTGAAGTTATAATGCCACGGATAAAGAGGGAGTGGTGTTCCCAAATACTAATACTCGATGGTGGCTCAACAGATGGAACCATAGAATATGCAAGAGAACACGGTTATGAAATCTATATACAAAAACAGAAAGGATTTAGACATGCTTATATTGAAGCTCTACCATTAATTAGAGGAGAGGTGGTCATTACTTTTAGCCCAGACGGTAACAGTATACCCGAATTGATCCCAACCTTGATTGATAAGGTAAAAGAGGGATACGATATGGTGATAGCCTCGAGATATTGTGATGGTGCAAAAAGCGAAGATGACGATATTATTACTGCTTTTGGCAACTGGCTATTTACTAGAACTATTAATTTATTGTATGATGGACACTATACTGACGCGCTTGTAATTTATAGAGCCTATAAGAAAGAGATAATTTACGATTTGGATTTGCATAGAGACGAGTCTTATGCTACTGCCGAGAAATTATTTAGTACTAAAATTAGTTGGGAACCATTATTGTCAGTAAGGGCTGCTAAACGAAAACTTAAAATTGCAGAAATTCCAGGCGATGAACCTCCACGTATCGGTGGCGAAAGAAAACTGAAACTTCTTAAATGGGGAGCCGCATATTATTTTCAATTTCTAAGGGAGCTATTTTTCTGGCGATAGATATGTACTGTTTCAATGGCTAAAAAGAGTTGTGCATTATATGAAAATATCGTTTCTATTTCCGCGTTGGACAGAGGTATTTGGTCCATTTTCAAAACTGGCTAAAAAGACTTCTGGTTTTCCACCTCTCAATATTGCATATTTAGCCGCTATTGCTGAAAATGCGGGGCATAAGGTTCAGATAATTGACGGTGAGATTGAAGGTTTGACTAATCATGATATTGCAAATCGCGTAAGAAACTTTTCTCCTGACCTTGTAGGTATTACCGGTACTACGCCGCTCTTTCATTTTGTGACGCAATTGGCGCGCACATTAAAGGAGTACCTCAATATTCCTGTTATGGCGGGTGGTCACCATGTGACATTGTTTAAAGAGAAGGCATTTGAAAAGTGTTTTGATTTCTTTTTCGTCAGTGAAGCCGAGATGAGTTTTATTGATTTTTTATCCCATTATGAGAAAAAGAAGGATTTATCAGCCATCGCGGGGTTGCTCTTTCGCAGTAACGGCAAGAATATCTTTACGGGATATCCCCAGCTGATTCAAAATATTGATGCTATTCCTTTTCCGGCACGGCATCTTCTTAAGTATGAGAAATACCGTTTAGGAACATTACGCGGCACGCTCAATTATACATCAATTATGACGACCCGCGGTTGTCCCTTTGAGTGTATTTATTGTTCTAATAGCGTATATGGCCGGACAGTGAGAAGAAGATCGATTGAAAACGTCATGGCTGAAATTGAAGAAGTAGTGAATCGGTTCGGCATACGGCATTTTTATTTTGTAGAGGACGTTTTGACGTTAAGCAAGCAATATAGTTTGAGTTTATGCGATGAAATAGAACGTCGAGGTCTTAAGATTACTTTTGAGGGCAGCACCCGGGCTAATCTTTTTGATGAAGAACTGGCAGAACGGTTGTCCCGATGCGGTTTAATTAGGATAAGTTTTGGCCTTGAAACGGCCGACCCAAAAGTATTGGAAATAATTAAAAAAAGAGTTCCGCTTGAAAGTTATATTACCGCTAATAAACTTACCAACAAATATGGCATTGAAACCATCAATTCTGTGATGCTGGGGCTACCGGGGGAAGACAGGAAAAGTGTCGAAAAAACAATAGATTTTCTGCGTAAGACAAAAGAAATACAACATGCTACCTACGGCATTGCAATGCCGTATCCAGGGACGGAATTTTATGAGATGGCAAAAAAGGGTGAATATGGGCTTAAGCTTCATACGGAAGATTTTTCTAAATATCAGCGTTACGGTAGCGCTGTGCTTACGGTTAATGATATGAACCCCGAAGACCTGTTACGCCTTCAAAGGATGGGGCTATTTAAGATTTATTTAACGCCTTGGCGCATATGGCCTATGTTAAAAAGGGTAAGACTGACTTCGCTCATAGTGCCCGCTATCTTGGCTCTATGGACGTTTTTTACCATTCCGTTTAAACGGTTATATAAACATAGAAATCATATTTGAAAACAGACAGATTATTACGCCTACACTCAGTATCGTTATGCTTGACTGGTCCTGCCGGGATAGTTTTCATATCTTGGATTATTTGGATAAACAGACAGTATCAAGAGGCCTCTATGAGGTAATTTGGGTAGAGTATTATAACCGCCACGGGTAGGAGGCAAGAGAAAGCTCAAAGTATTGACAT
>MHYI01000117.1:6572-6791 GCA_001828295.1 Planctomycetes bacterium RBG_16_41_13
CGATTTATAAGTGGAAAATTCTTCTGGGGCTAATACTACTACGTTAAATTGATTTAAGAATAATCATAAGGCCCTTATTCAGGGCTTGATATTGCTTTTTAAGTCGCCGCTCAATTTCGCTAAAAGACAGAAGTAATTGAAAATATTGGTTTTTCATTTTTAACATAACGTAGTAGTACTAATTGTTTAATAACAATGATTAAAAAACAACGAATAATA
>MHYI01000118.1 GCA_001828295.1 Planctomycetes bacterium RBG_16_41_13
GAAAATACGAAAAGAAGAGAAACGAGATAAATTTTTTCAAAAAACATTACGACGCTTCTTTTGAAAAGTTCTATCCAAAACATATCGCAGACGCCCTTCTGATGATTGACCAGTGGAAGCGAGGGAAAATCCACGAATCGAATGTTTCAAACCACAATGAACCACATTATCAGTACAGCCTCATCCATGAAGCAGAGGCTGCCAAATGCGCGATTATCTTTTCCGAGGAGATGGGATTGCACGGGGCAATTATTGCGATTAATGGTCAGATCGAGGGCATCACGTTAGGAGAACATATTAACTGTAGCACTGCGTCCGTTCTTATAGAAAAGACCGACAACAAATTTAGCGGCATGCCGCAGTTCATCTACCAGCAATTCTGCGCAAGCACCTTTTCGGATATGGAATATATCAACGCAGGCGAAGACTGGGGGATAGAAGGTCTGAGAAGGGCAAAAATGTCTTATCATCCCTGTTTCCTTGCAAAAAAATTTACTATTTACGGAAAATAATCTTTTGGTGAATTATTGCAAGGCAACCCTCCTGGATCTGTTTGCTCTTGAGCAACTGGAAAAGGATTGTTTCCAGGCAGAGGCATTTAGTCGTCGCCTTATAAAAAATTTATTAATCAACACCAAATCCGCTGTTTTTAAGGCGGCAGAGCCAACGGGGAAAATTATTGGCAATATCATCGGTACTACAAAAAAGGAAAATAGCACATCCGTGGGCAGGATATTTTCTCTGTGTGTTCTTGGACAATACAGGAAAATTGGGATCGCTTCTCAGCTTGTGAAAATACTGGAGGAAGAATTTTCTTCACGCGGCATCAAGAAGGTCAAATTAGAAGTTAATACCAATAACACCGATGCCCAACTCTTTTACAAACACTGCGGATATTTGAAGTCCCCTGCCGTTTTGCACAATTATTATCGTGATGGCAGTAATGCCCATGTTATGACCAAAGACTTCTCACGATCATACTTCCCATAAAATGCAGTACAAATTTTCCCCTCTCCCGAGACTTTACCTAAAATAAAATTTTTGCATTTCCCCTGCCACAACGTTTTGTTTTTAGACTGGTTACAAACCGTTTTACCAGCACTGAAATATTTATTATTTATAAATTTTGCTTGTTTCTAACTTCTTACTACAAAATATTTTAAAAAATACTTGCATTTTGCCTTTTTTTTGATATTGTATCCCGCTTATATAGTTTTGGTTTCAATCTTCTCAAAGAAAACAGTACCGCTTTATTTTTGCGAAACGAGGCTTTTCTTATACATGTAAATTTTATTTTTTGCACGCCTGGACAATCCACAAACGATGGCCGAACATATATCACATTTATTTATTATTTCGATAATCCTGTATTTAGCAGGTTCGTTGTTTGCCTTGTGTTTTTATGGATGGCAGCGGGTTGGCAATTACATTGCTCTCATTCTTGCGGCAATTGCGTCGTGTTTTAGTATTGCAACAGCCGTGGTTGCGCTTTCCGCTGGTTCAACGATACGTCTTGATTTCACTATCTATCATGCCATTATTAAATACAATTTCCTGTTAGATCCTGTTTCTGCGTATTTTATCCTCGCCATATCTGTCATCGGTTTTGTCGCTGCCATATACTCAATCGGTTATACGCGGTTATATGTTAACAAACGCGATACCCGATTTTTGGGATTTACATACAATATCTTCCTTGCGTCCATGCTTCTCGTCGTTACGGCTAATAATGCAGTAGTATTTATGATTGTATGGGAATTGATGACGGTCGTGTCGTTCTTTCTGGTAATATACGAGCATGAAAATCCTGCCAACATGAAGGCAGGTTTTATGTATATAATCATGGCGCATATCGGTGCCGTGTTTCTTTCCGTCGCCTTTTTTATAATGTTTGCTTTCACAGGGACGTGGGACTTCGGCTTTGATGATTTTAGGAAGGTCGGTAGTCACATGCCGCTGATATATAAAAATGTTGTGTTCTTTTTGGTAATCATAGGTTTTGGTATTAAGGCAGGAATTTTCCCCTTGCATCTGTGGCTTCCGATGGCGCATCCGGCGGCGCCAAGTAACGTTTCAATGGTTATGTCCGGCGTTATGATTAAAACGGCCATCTATGGTTTCATACGGTTTTATTTCGAATTTTTAACACCTTGTCCACCGTGGTGGGGAGTCGTAGTTCTTATCATTGGCGCCTCTTCCGCTCTGCTGGGGATACTTTATGCCCTTACGGAAAGGGATATAAAGACCTTGCTTGCATACAGTAGTATAGAAAATAATGGCATCATCATTATTGGTATCGGGCTATCAATGATCTTTAAATCCTATAATTTGATGGCATTATCCTCCCTGGCACTGATGGCAGGTTTGTATCACCTGGTTAATCATGCGGTGTTTAAAAGTCTACTCTTTGGTTGTGCCGGAAATATTTATTACGCAACACATACAAAAAATATCGAGGAATTGGGCGGATTAATAAAACGTTTACGGGTTACCGCGCCGCTATTCCTTGTAGGCGCCTTAGCTATTTCGGCAATTCCTCCCTTAAACGGTTTTCTTAGTGAATGGCTTATATTCCAATCAATACTCAATGGGTTTCATATTCCATCAGTAATCATCAAGATAATAACGATTATTTGCGGCGCCGTTGTTGCCTTGACTGGCGCACTCGTTGCTACATGCTTTGTTAAGGCTTTTGGAATTTCATTTCTTGCATTGCCACGTTCCGATCACGCGAAAAAAGCGAAGGAAGTGCCGGTAATTATGCTGGTCAGCATGGGGCTTTTGGCTTCACTGTGTGTGTTTTTAGGTATTTTCCCTGTAAAGGTTATGATGGTAATAAATTCTGTAAATACACATCTTTTGAATACGAATATTTTGCCGGCTATTACTTCTTATGATTGGTTGCATACCAAGTCGGTTCAGACGAATTTTACGGACTTATCACCAACAAGCGCTACCGTTTTGGGATTGATCCTTTTCGCCGTTACCTTTGGAGTTTTAACTTCAATAAAACCCCGCTTTGTTAAGAAAATTTATGAGACATGGACGTGTGGAATATCTCCTGAACCAAGACTAGAATATACAGCGACAGCCTTTACGAGGCCATTTAAAACTATTTTTAGTAATTTATACAGACCTCAGCGTGAAGTTCGCACGGAATATTCTGTCCCTAATTTCTTTGTCAAGTCTATTACCTATGTTGACGAGGTGACACCAATCTTTGAGAAGTATTTTTATAGTCCCGTTTCTCGGGCTGTTTTAAGTATATCTAACAGGGTAAGGTGGGTACATACAGGCAGTATTCATATTTATCTTACCTATATTTTTATAACATTGATAATACTGATTATATTTGTTGGGAAATAATACAATAATAAGGAAATTGTCTTGACTGCAAAAATTATTCTTCCTATTCTTCAAATCCTTGTCATCGTGGGATTTTCACCTCTCGTTAAGGGGTTTATTAACAAGATTGAGGCGCGGTTGCAATGCCGAAGAGGCGCAAGCATATTTCAGCCTTATTACAATCTTATAAAATTGCTCCGTAAAGATGCCGTTGTTTCAGAAACGTCTTCCTGGATTTTCAGGGCAACGCCATACGTAACATTCATCTCAATTTTAATAATCTCATTGCTCGTGCCTGTTTTATCATCGCAAGTCCCCTTGAATTTTACCGGTGATATTATACTTATTATATATTTATTTGCCCTGGCGAGGTTTTTTCTTGTTTTGACTTCGCTAGACACAGGCAGCGCATTCGGCGGTATGGGTGGAAGCAGGGAGATGATGGTGTCTTCTATGGCAGAACCCGCCATGATACTCTCAATTTTTACTGTCGCCTTAACGGTTAATTCAACCAATTTAAGCAATATAACAAATCTTCTGCTTAACAATAGCGTTCTTCTGTTGAATCCTTCGCTCTTTTTGGCATTTCTTGCTTTTGCCATAGTGCTCATTGCTGAAGCAGGCAGAATTCCCGTTGATAATCCGTTTACCCACCTGGAACTGACTATGATTCACGAAGGTATGATGCTTGAGTTTTCCGGTAGATATTTGGCTCTGGTAGAATGGGCATCTTCCATGAAATTGCTTTTGTTACTGACAATATTAGTTAATATATTTTTCCCCTGGGGTATCGCTGGCGGGCTTACCTTTCCCGGTTTAATAATCGCATTTGCCCTTTATGTTGTTAAAATTGGTTTCTTTGCATTTTTGATCGTTATCGTAGAAATGTCTTTTGCAAAGCTCCGGTTATTCCGTATACCAAATTTGTTAGGCACTGCATTCATTTTATCTGTTTTAGCTATTATATCCCTGTATGTGGTAAGGTAATGTGAAATGACACAACAGATTATTGTAAATTCAAGAACAATTGATATCCTGGCAGTGTTAATGCTCATTACCACAATTATTCTCATCGGTACCAGCAGATTGAGGACGTGTATATGGGCTTATGCCTGTCGTTCCTTTATGTTAACACTTGCGAGTGGTTTGATTGCCTATTTTTCCGGTATCCACCATATTTATATTACTACAGGTATTTCTTTGGCGCTCAAAGTTATCGTTATTCCAGGTTTTTTGTTTTATATTGTTAAAAAGATTAACATCAAAAAAGAGGTGGAGTCTTATATTAATTATACGTTGTCTCTTATCCTTGCTTGCGGAATTATTCTTATTGCATATTATTCAACACAAAATATTATCCAGTTTGAAAACACCTTTATGCGGCATTGCTTGCCTATTGCGCTATCTATAACCCTTTTGGGATTCTTTGTAATGATAAGCAGGAAGCAGGCTATTACGCATATACTAGGACTTATTACTATGGAAGACGGTATGTTTTTCGCCGCACTGTCTACATCGTATGGCATGCCGCTCATCGTAGAGTTAGGGTTATTTTTTGATATTCTGGTGAGCGTAATTATTATGGGAATTTATGTATATAGAATCAAGGAATCATTCGATACCATTGATACGGACTCATTAAGGGAGCTCAGGGAATAGATGATAATATTACTGCTTTTGATTGTACCAGTAATAACTGCCATAGCGTGTGTTTTTACAAAAAAACATGGCATTTCAAAGTACATAAGTATCGCTGGTAGTTTTATAGCCTTAGTCTATAACATATATCTCAACTACAATATTTACACCTATAAGACACTTCAGGGATTTAATTATTTCTTTTATGTAGATGCGTTAACTATTCTCACTACCCAGATTGTTACCATTGTAGCATTTGCAGCGGCGCTTTATTCCGCCGGGTATATGGAGGTCGAACTCCATGATTGCCGAATATCTGAAAAGAAGCTGCAATGGTATTATTTCCTTATGCATATGTTTATTTTCACTATGCTGTTGGTCTGTGTGATAAACAACCTGGGTGTTATGTGGGTTGCTATTGAGGGCACTACATTAGCAACTACGTTTTTAGTAGGTTTTTATAACAAAAAACAGCATCAGGAGGCGGCGTGGAAATACATAATACTTTGTACCGTAGGTATTACGTTGGCTCTGTTTGGCGTTATATTAACCTACCATTCCGCGAAAGGCGTTCTTGGTGAAATTGGATATGCATTGAATTGGTCAGACTTACGAACTGTGGCTGATAAATTTGAACCTCATTTGATGAAACTTGCATTTCTTTTTATTCTGGTGGGATACGGAACAAAGGCAGGTTTGGCTCCCATGCATACATGGCTTCCTGATGCACATAGCCAGGCGCCCTCACCTATAAGCGCCTTGTTTTCGGGCGTCTTAATTAATTGTTCTATGTACGGCATCATCCGCTATCACATTCTTACATCTAAGTGCGTTGGAAGCGATTACTCATGCACTCTTCTGATGATTTTTGGGCTTGTCTCTGTTATTGTTTCAATACCGTTTAT
Source organism: Planctomycetes bacterium RBG_16_41_13 (assembly GCA_001828295.1). The sequence continues at coordinate 5,889 of MHYI01000118.1, forward strand.
TCTTGTACAAAAAGATTATAAGCGGCTTTTGGCCTTTAGCAGTGTGGAGCATATCGGGTTTATTGCGCTTGGAATAGGTTTTGGAGGCATGTACAGTGTTTACGGCGCAGAGCTCCATACATTTAACCATGCCGTAACAAAATCTCTCCTGTTTTTCTGCGCTGGGAACCTATTCTTAAAATATAAAACTACGGAAATGGAAAATATAAAGGGTGTCATTAAGACGCTTCCTGTTACGGGTACTATTTTGGCTATTGGTGTATTTGCCATTACTGGTACCCCTCCATTTAATATATTTGTTAGTGAATTTCTGGTTCTTGCAGATGGTTTCCATAGCGGGAATCTATTCACTATCGTGTTCACTTGCATACTTATCGTATGTATTACCCTTATTTTTGTAGGATTTATCTATAACATGTACAGGATGATCTTTGGCACACCTACCGGGGATGTCCCAAAGGGTGAAACGAGTAAATTTACTATTGCAGCTATGCTTTTCCTTTTATTCTTTGTTTTGATAATCAGCTTTTATGTGCCGCCTTTGCTCCGTGAAGTACTTCGGAATATATACGATATCGTAAGGAATGCGTAATGAGTATCGATAGACAACCCTATCTCAACAATATAATGAATCGTTTCAAAGCGAATGTTACAGTCGCTAAAGGTTCATTGGAAAATGAGATCTACATCTCCACAAATACGGATAATCTTGAGGATATCTGCACCTATATCCATAAAACATTCCAGGCGCCTCTTTCATCTATGGTTTGTAATGATGAAAGAAGTCTCAATAAAAACTTTACCATTTATTATGTCTTTTCTTTACCGGATAAAGATTTATTTTTTATCGTGTATGTTCCCATAAGTGAACAATCCCCGAACTTTCCATCAATCACTCCTTATATTCCGGCCGCTCACTGGTATGAACGTGAAATAAAGGACATGTTTGGACTTGAACCCGTGGGACATCCGGACCCATACACACTGGTACTACACGGCAATATGCCTGAGAATACATATCCGCTCAGGAAAGATTTTCATACGAATACAAGGCTGCCGCATCTCGAATCTAAACTACCTTTTGCGCGGGTAAATGGCGAAGGTGTTTTTGAAATACCGGTAGGTCCGATACATGCAGGTATCATAGAACCAGGCCACTTCAGATTCAGCGCTGTAGGAGATACCATTCTCTATTTGGACGCAAAATTATTTTTTACGCACAAGGGCACAGAAAAATTATTTGAAGCTATGCCGTATACCAAGGCGTTATTTCTTGCCGAGCGTATCTGCGGTGTTTGTGCTGCTTCACATGCAACCGGTTATTGCCAGGCTATTGAGAAGGTGGCGGATATTGAAATACCACCGCGTGCAAAATTTATAAGAACTATTATTCTTGAATTAGAAAGACTCTACAACCATATAGGCGATGTTGGCAATGTTTGTGTCGGCGCTTCCTTTTTGATGTGCGGCTCACATGGCTTCAGGATTCGCGAGTATTTACAGCAGCTCAATGAAACTATTTGCGGTAATCGTTATTTAAGAGGTATGATCACTATCGGCGGTGTACGTTTCGATATTAATAACGACTTGAAAAGGCATATTTTAGGTCTGCTGAATCGTGTGAAAACGGACTTTAAAGAACTCACCGAAATTATGTCTAAATCGTCCTCTTTCTTAGACCGGGTCGAGACTACCGGAAGACTTTCTTTAGAGCATGCGAGAGGACTTGGTGTCGTTGGTGTGCCTGCAAGGGCCTCGGGAATTTGCAGAGACACCAGAATTAATCACCCCTATGCTGCTTACAGTGAAGTTGATTTTGATATTCCTGTCTATTATGATGAAGGTGATGTGTGGGCAAGGATCAAGGTAAGAATTGACGAGGTTTATCAATCCATTTCTATCATTGAGCAGTGCTTTCATAAAATGCCCGAAGGCTCTTTAAAAACCTCTACGAAGGAACTCCCGCCTTATAAACAGGCATTGAGCTATGTTGAATCGCCCAGAGGTGAAGATATTTACTGGATCATGACCGCCCCGAACAATATGTTATTCAGATATAAGGTGCGTTCCCCTTCTTTCTGTAACTGGCCGTCTATTCCCTATACGATCCCCGGCAACATTGTTCCGGATTTTCCTTTGATTAACAAGAGTTTCGAATTATGTTATTCGTGCACTGATTTATAAATTAGCCCACGAAATACGCGAAAATCACGAAAGGGCGGATATGTCAGGAATCTTATATCCTGATGAAAGTTATAAGATTATTGGGGCTTGCTTTAACGTTTACAAAGCAATGGGATGTGGTTTTCTAGAGAATGTTACCAGGAGTGCCTGGAAATTGAATTTGAGGAGCAAGGGATTCCGTTTGAATC
>MHYI01000119.1:0-1469 GCA_001828295.1 Planctomycetes bacterium RBG_16_41_13
ACCTTTTACCACGCACACGGTAATCTATATGCCTGGCAAATCTTTTTCAAAAATCTAAACTGTTACACAATTTTAGATTTAAATTGTACCTTGTAAATCGTACATTCTTCTGTGTTTGCTTCTGGCTATGCCAGCTTAGGTTTTGGGGAAATAAATGCTTTCAACCATAATTTAAGTGGTTTTTGTGGGGTAGTCTATGTAAGATTTTGGAGGGCAATATAGCAATACCCTGGGAAAACTTTTTTTTGTAAATTTTTCTTCGTGCCCTTTGTGTTTTGTGGTTAAACTATTTGTTTGTTTTATACAATATCTATGGCAAAAGACGATATCCCACTAAAATGTTTTCATTGTGGCAAAACGCACCACATGGAAGAATTTTGTAAAGGCAGCACATTACAATGCTCCCGCTGCGGTAAGCAGATATCTCCGTTGGTATTTGATGAAGTATGTGAGACGGATACCAGAGGGTTCTCTGCATTGCTTGGGTTCTTTGCCATTGCCTCGCTTTTGGGGGCATTGGGCAGTGTTATGATGATGCATGGCTGGAATATCTGGGTGGTATTATCTATGGTGGGCGGGCTGCTCTTTTTTATCGGCAAGGTGTTTATTATCAAATATAAAATAGTCGATGCGGAAGAATATTTTTTTGGCAAGGTAGTAAATGAAGAACCGCACGATAAGGGCTTAACACATTTCGAACAACTGGCGCTGGATGCAATAAAGGAATTGCCGCAAAACATAAAAACCCGCCTGGAAAATGTTTCTATCGTTGTGGAAGACAGACCCAATGCCCCTGTGCTTGAAAAATTGAAATTAAAGTCAAACAGGATACTTCTTGGCGTTTTTCAGGGTATTCCCCTGAACAAAAAAAGTGTCTGGCATTCGGGCACATTGCCGGAAAAGATCACTCTTTTCCAGAAAAACATAGAATCCGTCTGCCATTCAGAAGAGGAGATTAAGCAAAGAATTAAAAAAGTAGTTCGGCACGAAGTCGCCCATTACGTCGGATTTTCGGAAGAGGAAATAAGGCAATTGGGGTATTAATCGTTCATGCGTTAACCCCATGCTACAGTGTGGGGTTAACGCATGGACGGATTTTCCAAAAAAACCAAAGTGTTACAAATGTTACAATTTACAATTATTATATCATGTTAATGTGAGGAGAGATAATTATGGCGGAAACGCATTCATTTGACATTGTGTGCGAGGTCGAAATGCATGAGATAAAAAATGCTATCGACCAGGCGCAAAAACAAATAGCCGTAAGGTATGATTTCAAAGGAAGCAAGTCTTCGATTACATTAAATAAAGATGACACCATTACACTGTTTACCGAGGATGATTATAAATTGTCTGCCCTGACGGAAATTTTAAAGGAAAAAATGGCAAAAAGAAATATCCCGCTAAAGGCCATCACCTTTGGCAAAACGGAAGATGCCGTTGGCGGAACGAAACGGCAGACTGTTACA
>MHYI01000119.1:1599-3824 GCA_001828295.1 Planctomycetes bacterium RBG_16_41_13
GGTTATGAAGGAACTTAAAGACATGGACAATGACTTTGCAATGCAGTTTATAAACTATAAATAATGACGTGATTGGGGGGTTATTATGCAGAAAAATACCTTTGGGCTTATTGGCCTCGCAGTAATGGGGCAAAATCTGGTTCTTAACGTTGCGGATCACGGTTTTAGCGTTTCAGTGTACAACCGTACCGCGGAGAGGACACATGAATTTATGTCGGGCGAGGCAAAAAACAAGAAGATTACCGCGACATATTCACCAAAAGAATTCGTTGCAAGTCTTGAGCGTCCCCGCATAATCCAAATTATGGTGAAGGCCGGCGGGGCGGTTGACGCCGTTATTGCCGAATTAAAACCATGGCTTGATGAGGGGGATATCATTATCGATGGGGGGAATTCGTATTTTACCGATACGGAAAGAAGGACAAAGGAGCTGGAGTCAAATAAACTTCGCTATATTGGAATGGGTGTTTCCGGCGGGGAAGAAGGGGCGCGTTTCGGTCCCAGCCTTATGCCCGGAGGCACAAAAGAGGCATATACCCTGATTGAGCCGTTGATGTCCGCAATTGCGGCAAAGGCTCCGGAAGACGGGCTGCCCTGCGTTGCGTATATCGGGCATGGCGGGGCAGGTCATTACGTTAAAATGGTGCACAATGGCATAGAATACGCCGATATGCAGCTTATAGCGGAAAGCTATGCCTTGCTGAAATCAACCATAAACCCTGCCCCGGAAGAGTTTCATAAAATTTTCACTGAATGGAATAATGGAGAACTTTCTTCGTTCCTTATTGAAATTACGGCAGATATTTTTACAAAATTGGACGACGAAACCGGGCGCCCTCTGGTGGAAATGATCCTGGATAAAGCCGGACAGAAGGGCACTGGAAAATGGACAAGCCAGAATGCAATTGATATAGGGGCGCCCGTTCCCACAATTACAGCGGCAGTTGATGCGCGTATTCTTTCTTCCATGAAAAAGGAACGCCTGGTGGCGTCTAAAATCCTTTCCGGCCCAAAAAATAACTATACCGATGAGAGGGAAAAAATCATCGATGCCGTTCGGGACGCCCTTTATGCATCTAAAATCTGTTCCTATGCACAGGGAATGAATCTCCTGAAAAGGGCTTCGGAGGAATATGGGTACAATATGGATTTAGGAGAAATTGCCCGTATCTGGCGCGCCGGATGCATTATTCGCGCAAAGTTGCTTGATGATATAACACGCGCATACCGGAGTCACCCTGATTTGCCCAATGTATTATTGGACTCCGGATTTAAACAAGCGGTGCAAAGCAGGCAGGCTTCATGGCGTTTCGCCGTAAAAACCGCATTTGAACTGGGCATACCGGCAGCGGCACTGAGCGCTTCACTTGCCTACTTCGATGCGTATCGTTCCGAATTTTTACCTGCAAATCTTATACAGGCACAACGCGACTATTTCGGCGCCCACACATTTGAGCGCATTGATACAACCGGCGTGTTTCATGCAAACTGGAAGGAAAAATAACAAATGGCAAAAAAACCCATTGCGTCTGCTGACGTCTGCAAATTAAACAAAGATATTTTAAGAAAACCTCCCAACCCTGCAGCAATAGTAATTTTTGGCGCTTCAGGCGATTTAACCGAGCGGAAACTAATCCCTTCTTTGTTTCGGCTGGATTGTGACGGACTGTTGCCTGAGAAGCTTGTGGTTGTTGGCGTCGCCCGTACTGAAATGGATAGCGAAGGTTTTCGCAAAAAGCTAAAGGAAAGTATAGAAGTTTACTCCCGCCACAGTAAAGACCGCATTTGCAAGTGGTCGGTATTTGAGAAAAAATTACTTTACCACAGGGCAGATTACGACAATCTGGAGGATTACAAAACCTTACACAGGCTTTTGGTTGATTTAGACAAAAAACAGGGCATAGGCGCCAATTGTCTTTTTTATCTCTCTACGCCACCAATCCTTTATCCTGTCATAGTGAGCAAACTGGGGGAGGCGGGAATGGCGCAACAATCGAATGAATATTGGCGCCGTATTATTATAGAAAAACCATTCGGGAGAGATCTTGCCTCCGCCATTGATTTGAACAGCCATGTACACCAGGTCTTTAATGAAAGCCAGGTGTACCGCATTGACCATTATCTTGGCAAGGAAACGGTGCAAAATTTATTAGTGTTTCGTTTTGGCAACGCAATCTTCGAACCGCTCTGGAACCGAAGCTATATTGACCATGTTCAAATTACCG
>MHYI01000119.1:3956-5281 GCA_001828295.1 Planctomycetes bacterium RBG_16_41_13
GCTCACTGCAATGGAGCCGCCGGCTGAGTTTAACGCCACCTCGCTGCGTGATGAAAAGGTGAAAGTACTGAAAGCAGTTCGCCCCATTAAACCGGAAGAAGTAGCTCAATATACCGTTCGCGCACAATACCGGACATATCGGGACGAAAAGGGCGTAACGCGGGGAACGGAAACGGCAACCTTTGCAGTTATTAAACTGTTTATTGATAATTGGCGCTGGCGAAACGTGCCTTTTTATCTGCGCTCCGGTAAGGCGCTGGACAGCAAAGCCACTGAAATTTCAATTCAATTCCGGCATGTGCCCCATTTAATGTTTCCTTTACCGCCCGAAGAACAATTGCCTCCAAATAAATTAGTGTTATGCCTGCAGCCAAATGAAGGCATGCGCCTGGGCTTTGAAACGAAGGTGCCGGGCGCCGGGATGAAGACCCGCACGGTGAGCATGGACTTCCTGTATGAACAGGATTTTGGAGAAAATATCCTGCCCGACGCATACGAAAGGCTTATTCTCGACGCCTTACAGGGGGATGCATCCCTTTTTACAAGGAGCGACGAGATTGAATTGGCATGGAAAATAATAGACCCTATCTTGCAGGGATGGGAAAGTGAAAATGCCCCTCCCCTGGCGTTTTATGAATTGGGGACGTGCGGCCCCAGCAAGGCAGATGAATTTATAAAGGCCGATGACCGTAAGTGGAATCCCTGTGTTTAACCCGAAATGATAACCACTTCCCAACAGAGCATGAATTACCATATCTTACCCGCCGCAGATCTTATAAAAATAATGGCCGGGTATATCGTCCATTGTTCAAAAAAAGCGGTCTCTGAACGAAATCGCTTTCTTGTGGCTTTGTCCGGAGGCTCTATGCCCGCATTGCTGTTTCCCGCATTGACTTCTGAACCGGTCTGTTCTGAAATTGAGTGGAAGGCCTGGCATGTTTTCTGGGCGGATGAACGCTGTGTGCCGCCGAGTAATCCGGAAAGCAATTATTATTTAGCATGTAAACATCTTTTCAACCATGTTGCTATTCCGTCTTCCCAGATTTATACGCCCAATGCCTCTGCAGAACCGGCGGAAATGGCAGCCCTGTATCAATTAAAACTGGAGGAAATTTTCCGCATAAAAGGCGAAGAGTTGCCCCGTTTTGACCTTTTATTGCTTGGCATGGGGGAGGACGGGCATACCGCTTCGCTCTTCCCAAACCATCCCCTTCTGAAAGAAAAAAAACGGTGGGTAGCCCCGGTATTTGATGCCCCCAAACCGCCTCCGGAACGAATTACACTTACCTTGCCAGTAATTAATAACGCCCATTGCATCATTTTTC
>MHYI01000119.1:5291-5788 GCA_001828295.1 Planctomycetes bacterium RBG_16_41_13
GAAAAGCAAGGCTGCTGTAGTAAAAAAGATTATTCAGTCCGAATCGGCGCCAGCTCCCTTGCCGGCACAAATGGTAAAACCCGTGCATGGCGAATTACACTGGTTCTTAGATGAAAATGCGGCTTCTGAACTTGTCAGATAACATTTCTGCCCAGTTTAGTACTTCAGACGTTATTTCTTTGTAGTTTTTTACAAAATATTTGTAACACCTTAGCTTTTTGAAAAATTCTAACAATGACGGCATTCGTAAGCTGTAGAGGCAATTCATGAATTGCCTCTACAACGTGCTAATGTTGCTATTGTCATCGCAAAGTTTTTCAAAAAGCTAAAGTGTTACGAATATTTTATTTTTGAAACTCTGTGCTCTCTGTACTACTATCCATCAACTTCTTGTTTTTTATGCTCGTTTTTCAAACTGCATAACTGTAAGGCATTTTACCATTTACGATTTACGATTTTTTCAATCTGTGTCATCGTTCGACTGAGCTCACGACGAA
>MHYI01000120.1:0-2190 GCA_001828295.1 Planctomycetes bacterium RBG_16_41_13
AAATGAATAATACCCTGGTTAGCCCTGAAAGGGCGAAAGGAATTCACGTGGATGGCACACCCTATTGATAATGAAGAGACAGGTTTGAAACCTGTCTCTGCGATGTGTTCAGCACAAAAAACAGAGTACCCTTGTCCGGACAAAGGAGGCATCCTTTCGCCCCTTTGGGGCTTGTTTTTTTTGTTATTCAAGATCAGGGGGCTTTACCCCCTGCTATATCCTAACGGCCTTTCAGGCCTAAATCCCGAAGCCGGGTTAAGTTTTATTTTGCCGAAAATCTTCAAAAAACTAAAGTGTTACAAATTAAGAAAGTATATCTTGCAGGTTCACAAATCACGAAATGTAGAGCGAAGAGACTCTTTGCTCTACAACAGCAACTTTTAAGAAATCACAATTGGTGAACCCGTAAGGTATAGCATGACAAAGGTTCCGACTTTATCACATACAATTTTGGATTGCAAGCCCCATATAATCAATTAAAAACACATGCCTTTCAAAAACTTACAAGAAAAGGATGTTTTTATTGGCAGGAACTATGAATTTCCACTTGCTGCCACAATTATTTTATAATGTAACAGCACCATATTTTAAGCTTGACTTGATGTAGAAAAGTATCTAGCATAACTATCGTGTTTAATAAAAATCTTTTTTAATATTGAATTCATGCCATGTTTCTTCAACATAGTCTGCAAAATAAAAAATTCATCAATATCTCGGTTCTGACGTTCCTTATTCCTTATCTTTTGCTGACGCTTACCGTAGGCGGCTTTCATAACGGCAGCTTTGGGGCAAGCGAGTGTGAGCACACACAACCTCATGTTGTAGAAGAAACAACAGGCACACAAATTAAACATCAGGAAGATGCCGGGCAGCACAACCCTGAAACATGCCAAATATGTCAATGGCTAAAAACCTCCTCCCTAACGTGTCAATTTCTTACGTTCGAAACATTTGCCGGCATCACCTCTACCATTTCCACCCCGACACATGCTGTTCTCTCTTCAACCACTATTCTTAAACTCACAATACGTCCTCCACCCAATAACCCTGTATTTCTTTTATCATAAAGACAGGCATTTGCAGGCATAAACCTGTAAAAATACACATCTGATTTCTCCCGAAAGGCGTCGTTTACTGCCGCCGCTGTTTCTGATGGTTTATCACCATCCAAACACTATGTAATGTGTATGCAGCAGCGTCGCCCCATAACGAGGCATATTTTTCGCAAACTGCCTGTCTGAATATTCTACCATACGCTCAAAAAACGCAATCAAATGATGCGTTACTGAGTAATAAACCCAGAATACAGGAGAGGATTGTTATGAAATACATGCCATTTTTAATTTTTTTCTGTGTGCTTTTTGCAGGGAATCATATGTCCATTGTATTTTCCGAAGATTTTTCAAAATCCGGAAATCAATCGCCTTCGGAGTACATAGCTGAAAAACTACATCCTGCCGAAGATGATGTTCATGTGAGAAAAGATGATTTCAATGCGATGATGAATCAACTTCAGGATATGAAGATGCTTATTGAAGAAATGAAACGGGATTACAACAGTCGTTTAGATAAAATGCAGGAAAAAATTGCTACTTTAGAAAAAGAAAAGGCGCAATTAACTGAAAAAAAATCACTGCCTACGGAAGTTGACGCAAAGCCTGCCGGCCTTGAAGGCGTTTACGTAAAGAAAGAAGAATTTGAAGACGTTGTAAAACAAGTTCAGGATACAGAAAAACAGCTTAAAGACATGGAATTAAAATATGACGTCATTGAGAAAGAAGAACAGGATTATATGACTACCGCGCAACTTATTCCTGATCCGGCGACGGAAAAATGGACGCCGGCACAACCGATTACTTTGTGGAGCGCCGGAAGAAATTATATGGACATTGCTTTTAATGCGCTTTTTTCCGCAGGAGCCTCAACCGACGAGGAGGTACAATCTCTTTTTGGAGGCGCGCATGACCCTAATCAGCGTGGATTTACCTTGCAACAATTAGAAACTACATTTGAAGGCGCAGTAGACCCTTATTTCAGAGGGCAGGCAAATATAATCTTCTCAATTGATAACGAGGGAGAATCATTTCTGGAAATAGAGGAAGCATTTTTAACTTCAATGTCGCTGCCGCTTAATTTACAGGTAAAAGCCGGAACATTTTTCACTGAGTTTGGCAGACATAACGAAACACA
>MHYI01000120.1:2427-3466 GCA_001828295.1 Planctomycetes bacterium RBG_16_41_13
ATAACAGCCTTTGAGCTGACCGATGAACAAATACTTATGCTTGGATCTTCCGCATCCTTCGGCCCAAATGCTACAGGCAGAGATCAGGATACGATTGTCTACGGGATTGATTTATTCTGGAAGTGGAAGTCTAAATATGCCGAAGGGGGATTCCCTTTTGTGAGCTGGCAAACGGAGGTCATGGGAAGACGTTTCGAAGCGGGAGCGGACGAAGATCACGGACTATCAAATGAAGTATTTCATAACTGGGGCGCGTATTCACATGTTCTCTGGGGATTCAAAAAAAGGTGGGTGGCAGGACTCAGGGCGGATTACGTTGATGGATTAAGCGGCGCACGGGCAGAGGAATCAGAGGAAGATCATGCCGAAGAAGAAGAAGGCGGACATCTTCACGGCAATGTTTTGGGATTTGAACGATACCGGCTTTCACCCAATATTACTTTTTATTTAACAGAATTTTCAAAACTTCGTTTGCAGTATAACTATGATAATATACTGGGCGATGACCGCACAGAGCATTCCGTATTTCTTCAATTTGAATTTTTGTTAGGGTCGCATGGAGCACATAAATTCTAAATTACTAAACAAGAAAAACGTATATTCTCACAGGCGTGTTCAGGTTTGCAACCGTTCGGCTGAGCTCACGACGAAGCCTGAACCCCCACGTTAAAGATGTTTTTTAGCATTTTATTGAAAAATCAACGATAAAAAGAGGTAAATCTATGAAAACAAAAATTCTATCCTATTTGTGGTTCTGCTTATTATTTCTCGTGCCTCTGCAAACATTTTCTTACGCAGATAAAATAAAGATTGTAACGTCAACTGCTGATCTCGAATCTTTGGCGAAAGAAATCGGCGGGGACTATGTTACAACAACAAGCATTGCCAAACCCACGGAAGATCCGCACTTTGTTGATGCGAAGCCAAGCTTTGTCGTGAAGCTGAACAAAGCGGATTTATTTATTGAATCGGGTATGGAATTAGAGATCGGCTGGTTGCGGAATCTCATAATAGGGGCAAGAAATAAAAATATACTTCC
>MHYI01000120.1:3651-4025 GCA_001828295.1 Planctomycetes bacterium RBG_16_41_13
CAAATTGTTCGTATTACGAAGGCAATTATAATGCGTTTATTGAAAAACTGAGAATAAAACTGGCCGAATGGGAAAAAAAGTTAGCGCCTTTTAAGGGGACAAAAGTCGTTACCTATCATAAAACATATTCTTACTTTGCAAAACGTTTCAATCTTGATGTGGTGGGGACGCTTGAGCCTAAACCTGGCATTCCTCCTTCTCCCACGCATATTAATGAACTTATTACCATGATGAAAAGAGAGGGAGTGAAACTTATTATTGTTGAGCCATTCCGGGAACGAAGGACGTCTGAATTTGTAGCGGATAAAACAGGAGCAACCATTATCGCACTGCCAATTATGCCGGGTGGGCAAAAAGAAGCAGAGGACTATCTC
>MHYI01000120.1:4200-4833 GCA_001828295.1 Planctomycetes bacterium RBG_16_41_13
GCTCGTTTGGTTCTGGCTATGCCAGCTTAGGGACATGCGTATGGTTTTTATGAAAAACGGTAATCGTCTTTTTTATAACAGCATCATGCATACTCAATGTAAACGTTACCGGTATATTTACCTGTTTTCCCCTGTAATTGCCTGTTTGTTGGTTTATCTCATACTGCCGGTACACAGACCAACTATTGCCGAAGAACATCTTAAAGCAGGCCTGGCCGGTATAAACAGACAAATTGAACACTATAAAGTACGTGAATGGAAATATATTGTCATTCATCATAGCGCCACAAAGTCAGGAAATGCCGCTGAATTTGATAAATACCACAGAGAAACAAGGCAGTGGAAAAATGGGTTAGGATATCATTTTGTGGTGGGTAATGGAAATGGCTCCGGAAAAGGCGAGATTGAAATTGGGAACAGATGGGTAAAACAAATAAGCGGGGCGCACGTTGGAATAAATAAATATAACCGTTATGGTATAGGGATATGTATGGTCGGAAATTTTAACGAATCATACCCTTCAAGGGCGCAAATGGCGTCACTTGTTGTTTTGGTGCAATATCTGCAAAAGCAATACAATATCCCTGCGGAAAATATTCTTATGCATAAAGACTGTAAAACCACAGAATGTCC
>MHYI01000120.1:5015-5711 GCA_001828295.1 Planctomycetes bacterium RBG_16_41_13
TCCATAAACAGCGGGGATGCTATTGTTTTATTTGGACAAAATGGTTCCGGCAAGACAACGCTTTTCAAGACCATCCTCCGCATTATTCCGCCTTTACAGGGTAATATTATTTATAATAGTGATCCCCCTCAAAGGTTTGGTTATGTACCGCAAAGCCAGTCCCTCGACGAAATCTATCCGTTTACGGCCTTAGATATAGTATTAATGGGTACCTTTGGGCAAATAAAACCCTTTTCATTCACTCCTGCAAAAAGTCGTATTTTAGCAAAACAATGTTTAATGGATGTGGGAATGCTGGAATCGAAAAGAAAATTGTTTTCGGAATTGTCCGGCGGTCAAAAACAAAGGGTACTCATTGCCCGCGCACTGGCAACAAATCCGAATATATTACTACTGGATGAACCTGTCGCAGGAATTGACGTCGATGCGGTGAGAATGATTATGGACATTATCACAATGTTGCATGAGAAACATCGTCTTACTGTCATGATGATAACGCATGAATTTTCCACGATACCAGCATGGGTAAACAAAAAAATCCACATTAGAAATAATGAGGTAGTGGTAGAAAATGCAGAATGAGAAGAAGAAACATTTTTAAAGAAATTGTAACACTTTAGTTTTTTGAAAAACTAAAGTGTTGCAAAATTTATAATTCTCTTCTAAATGGCAGCATAGCTGCCCAATCTTTGTAAC
>MHYI01000121.1 GCA_001828295.1 Planctomycetes bacterium RBG_16_41_13
ACGCAACGCCTATTTAAAATACAGAAAGAAACACCCCTAAGCTGGCATAGCCAGAACCAAACAAGCACACGCAACGCCTATTTAAAATACAGAAAGAAACACCCCTAAGCTGGCATAGCCAGAACCAAACAAGCACGAAGCACGAAAGGGGAACCACAGATTACACAGATTGAAAAAAACGTAGGGACACGGCGCACCGTGTCCCTACAATTGACTAACGACCAATGACCAACGAAGTACGGCAGCACAAAAACAAACCTGATAATTAATAATTGCTAGATAATGTCCCAGAAATTATGCATAACCGGATAGAAACAATCGCCCAACAATCGTTACAAAACAATGAGATCAGCCATGAAGATGCCCTTTACCTGTCGCAGGCAGGAAACGACGAAGTGTATGATCTTTTTTATTGGGCAAACAGAATTCGCCTGAAATATTTCGGGCAAACAGTAAAGGCATGCTCTATTGTAAGCGCCAAACAGGGGAAGTGTACAGAAGACTGTGCCTTTTGTTCCCAGTCCTCATATTACCCTACGGCAATTGAAAAATATAATCTCATTGAAGAAAATAAGATAGTCGATGCCGCACTGTACGCGGAAAATACCGGCGCCCACTCGCTTGGCATCGTTACCAGCGGATATAGTATTGACAATGAAAATGAATTTGACCGTGTGTGCCACGCAATAAGTACCATCTCCCGCGATGCACACATACATCCACACGGCTCTTTCGGCGTATTAACAAGAGAAATGGCGGATGCTCTGGCACAGAGCGGTTTAAAAAGAATAAATCACAACCTGGAAACCTCCGAACGATTTTTCCGCAACATTTGCACCACCCATACCTACGCTGACCGTTTGAACACCATATACGCATCAAAACAAGCCGGACTCGAAATTTGCTGCGGCGCAATATTTGGTATTGGCGAAGAAACGGAGGATCGTATTCATCTTGCGTTTACTTTGAAAAAATTAGACGTCGATTCCGTGCCCCTCAATTTTCTACATCCTATCCCAGGCACTCCGATGGAAAACCGCTCCGTTCTGACGCCTATGGAAATATTAAAAATTATCTCTCTCTTCCGGTTTATTTTGCCCGATAAAGAAATCAAAATCGCCGGCGGCAGGGAAAAGAATCTGAGAAGCCTGCAATCATGGATGTTTTACGCCGGGGCAAACAGCACAATGATTGGAAATTATTTAACGACAAAAGGGAAACCCGGTGAGGAAGACCTGCAAATGATAAAAGACCTGGGGTTAGAATTGGAAGTATCATAGCACAAAATAATCAGGATAATTGTACCACTTTATTTTTTTGAAAAAGTAGGGGCGAAGCATTTTGCCCGTTTGGGTACGAACGCAGTTATGACAATTTATAGCAAATGCTTCGCCCCTACACTATGCGGCAAACATCACTATTATTGGAATTTTCCAAAAAACTAAAGTGTTACCGGAAAACAAAAAGGTGTTTATACTATGACTATGGAATTTATTTCCGGCATATTAGAGGAATTAAAAGACCTCTCCCTGCTGCGTGATTATACAACGATTGAAAGCGCTCAGGAGCCAACTGTGCAGATAAATGGAAAAGCCTATCTCTCTTTCTGCTCAAATAATTATCTGGGACTTGCCAGCCATCCCATAGTAAAACAGGCAGCCATAGAGGCTATTAGCCAGTACGGCTGCGGAACCGGCGCGTCACGGCTGGTATCCGGCACTATGCCCCTGCACACAGAACTGGAAAAGAACATTGCCCAATTCAAAAAAACAGAGGCCGCACTGCTTTTCCCCGCGGGCTATATGGCGAATCTCGGCGCAATATGTACACTTGTCTCTAAAGAGGACATTGTTATCGGCGATAAGCTGAACCATGCAAGTATTATTGACGGATGCCGCTACTCCGGCGCAACGTTCCGTGTTTATCCCCACAAAGACATAAATAAACTGGAGTCATTGCTGCAGAGATCTTCATCATACCGCAGAAAACTGGTAGTAACAGACAGTGTATTCAGTATGGATGGCGATACTGCCCCCTTAGTGGAAATTGCCAGCGCCGCAAAAAAGTACGATGCGCTGCTCATGGTGGATGACGCCCATGCTACCGGGGTATTCGGGAAAAACGGCAGAGGATTGATTGAACATTACGGACTGGAAGGACAGGTGGAAATCATTATGGGATCACTAAGCAAGGCTGTTGGCAGTGTTGGCGGATTTATCGCCGGCAGTCAGCAGCTCATTGATTTCTTAAAAAACAAGGCCCGGCATTTTATTTATACCACCGCCCTGCCGCCGTCCGTATGCGCAGCGTCGCTGGCCGGGCTTGGCTTAATCCGGAAAGATTTATCCCTAATGAATAACTTGTGGGAAAATATCCGTTATCTCAACTCCCGTTTGTCTCAGTTTACCCCTGCCATTACCAGCGAAAGCCCTATCTTCCCCTTTGTTGCCGGGTCAGCCAAAGACGCACTGTCTCTTTCACTGAAACTGTTTGAAAACGGCATACTGATTCCCGCAATCAGGCCGCCCACCGTTCCCGAGGGAACCTGCCGTTTGCGTGTCTCCCTTATGACAAATCACGAGAAACACCATCTTGACAGATTAATTGAAGTATTGCGTAACATTGGATTTTTGAAGGAACATTCTTCACTATAAGGAGTGACTCTTCCATGCACAGGCCTACATGGGCGGAGATTGACCTTTCCGCCCTGAGACATAATCTTCAGGAAATAAGAAGGCGCATCGGGGCAAACGTAAAAATCCTTGGCGTTGTAAAGGCAAATGCTTACGGTCATGGTGATTACGAAGTTGGTGCACTTTTGGTAAAAGATGGTGTTGAAATGCTCGGCATCGCCCTTCTCGAAGAAGGCATCCACCTTAGGGAAAAAGGAATCACTTCGCCGTTACTCCTCTTTGGCGGGTTCTTTAAAGAACAAATTAATGCAATTATTCACTACAACCTCACGCCAACCATTTACGATCTGGCACTTGCCGAAAAACTTGCACATCAGGCGCATTCTGCAGGGAAAACCGTCGATGTTCACGTTTATATCGATACAGGAATGGGCGGCACGGGAGTGAGACATGACGCCGCTTTAGAATGTATAAAACATCTGACCGTAATGAACGGTCTCGTTATCGAAGGGATTTACACACACTGTTCTTCGGCGGACGATAATGATCCCATCCATACGGAACGGCAAATAAGAAAATTCAAAGACATTATTGCGAAACTTGATACGGCCGGGGTAATAATTCCGCTGAGACATATGGCAAATACCGGATCAATACTGCGTTACAATGACTCGTATTTTACCATGGCAAGGCCTGGTCTTTCGCTCTACGGTTTACACGCATCAGATAAAGAATCGCGCAACCTGCCTGTTAAACCTGTTATGAGTTTAAAAACAAGGATTATACATATCAAAACAATGGAACCGGGAGAGACTTTGGGCTATGGCGGATCGTATAAAATCACCCGGACTACCCGTGTAGCGACCCTGCCTTTCGGTTACGATGACGGATACAATCGGTTATTATCAAATCAGGGAAAGGTTATTGTACGGGGGAATAAGGTTCCTGTTATCGGAAGAATTTGTATGGATCAATGTTTTATTGACGTAACCACGATAAAAAACGTATCGGTGGGAGACGAAGTCGCGATCTATGGCAGACAGGGAAAAGAAACTATTTCAATAGAATCTGTTGCAGAACAGCTAAAAACCATTCCCTATGAAATAACCTGCAATGTGAGTTCCCGGGTACCAAGGATATATATTGACGAGAATAGATAGGCAGATATTAATGTACGATGTACAAGGTACGATTTACAATTTAAATCTAAAATCGTAAATCGTACATTGTAAATTGTACTGCCTTCATACAGAAGTTTGGGTTTTGTTTATTGGGATTTATTTGTTATTTGGTTATTGTTATTTAGCGCTTGTTCATTTATGAGGGGGGGGCTAGTAACGGACGATACCATTGTTGTCATCTACTCTACCGGCATGGTTTTCCGCCCTTTCAAATTCATCCGGATTTTCTCTTCTTTTCCCTTTAATGTTCGATACTCCAATCAGGATCATACCTTGCATGACAGCTTGGGCATATCAGGATAATCCCGATTTTCTTCATTTCTCTCCTTATAAATGACATATGAAAACCATCCTCGTATCCACACTGAGGACAACGGTGCAATTCTTCTTCTATCCTGATGGGAATCGGTTCTTTCTTCATATCAACAATATTTCACCCCGTTCTGTTTTATGGTAATAAATGTGGTATTTTGCGATGGTATTTTATTTATTTGCCACTTGTCAACAACAAATAATTGCCTCGTCATTGATAACACTTTAGTTTTTTGAGAGAGTAGAGGTGAAGCATTTGCCGACGATACGTTCAATCATCCGTTTGAATAATACTCCATTTTTACTGCACCTTATTTCATTTCAAACAATGTAACTGCATACGTAATTTTTGTGCCATCGCGGTCTATGTTAACGGTACACGAATCCCCAAACTGCTTTGTTTGAAGGTAGTGTACCAATTCAGCAACAGTATTCAGCGCCTTGCCGTCAACCGCCAAAATAACATCGCCTGCCATAAGTCCTGCCTTCTCCGCAGGACTGCCTTCACTTAATTTTTGTATAATTAATTTCTTATCATCCCTGTTTTGTATATGTACGCCAAGATATATTCTCTTTGTTTGGGATGTTGTAGTTGAAACAACCCATACAAAATCCGCCGGCTCTAGTGGGATTGAAGGGATAAACAGGTGATGATCCCCGCCCGGCATCCCGCCGTTAAACATGGTAGGGTAGATAGTATAATACGGCAATAAAGTGCGCCTGAACACCCTGGCCGGTATGCCGAAATCGTAGATTATGTGGCCGTTCCCCACAAAAACCAACATTTTTTTACCCTTCCCTTCCCATGAGGATAAATAGTCCACAATTGATTGCGCCATATACTCTTCCCACAGGCATTGCACATTATTATATTTTTCCAGATTTTCCTTCCCGTGCATATGACCGCCGATAACTTCCTGCAAATAAACACGGTGGAAAAAACCTGTTGTATCAATTTCGGGGAGTTGTGCTTTTTCTTCCTGCGTTAAAGAATCAAGCCCCTTTTCGCTCACCATTTTAACCACTTCTTTTGGCGCATTTAACGCACGTACGCTGATCTTTTTTTCCCTTGCGAAGTCCAATATATCTTTATACAAGTAATAGTCATATCCCCATTGTTTATCCCAGTCCGTATATTCCAGAAATTTCTTCTCGTCAATTTCTCCGGCAACCCACTGGTCCAAAAAAGGTTGAAACTGTCTCGCAAACATTTCCATACCTATGGCAAGATTTTCTCCGTATTTTTCATAACACGCCTGCAACACCTTTAACTGCGCCCGATGAGTGGCATTGAGGGCATGTATTTCCCCCACGTAGATGATGCTGGCGGAATCAAAAAATTTTAATACATCATTAAAGTTCATTATTATCCCTGTAGGCACGTGAACAATATCTTCAACTTCCACTTTTTGCGGAAAATGTTTTAATCTCGTCACCTTTTCTTCCTCAGAAAAAGCATTTAGAGTTAACGTTAAGGTACAGAAAAAAAGAATACACGCTGTTTTCCCGAAATTTTTTAACAACAAGTGTTTTAAAAGACTTTTTACTACTCTAAAAAAACCGAACCCTATGGGTGTTAATTTCGGAAGCCTGAAATTGTTCACCTTTGCGGCAGACAATGATTCACCATGAATTTCTATTCTGTTCAAATCTTGCTCTCCTATGTTATGTAATTTTGCTGTTTGTAAAATAGGCGACTGTGAGGGAGATACCCCAATAACCTCCGCAATAACGCGGTCAATGGCAATGCAATCCTTTCCACCAATTAACAGCGACACGTTTTTGGGAACTCCTCCCGAAGGTCCCCGCTCTTCCATCGCCATAACAGCGTCCACAATAGTAAACGATGGTTTTACCCTATGATAGTTTGCCAATAACATTTCCGTATACCATCTGATGTCGTTGTTTGACCGGAAATGCCTCCATACCTTTCTTTTGCCGCAGACACAACCATACATATTTTTAACCGCGGCGGTAAATAACAATTGTACATGCGCCTTAAGTTTTGGAATATTTATAATGGCGTCAACGTCTAACGCCTTTCCGGAAACCGTTAAGTGAAAGGTCTTTGTCCCGCATTGCGCTTTTACCCTGCGTGCGTTATCAAGCTCGATAATGTCGATTCCATGTTTTTCCGCAAATGTATCAAGCTTCAGGCGTCTGGCAATCTTTGACACTGCCCCAAAAGCAGGACTGTCTCCAATTATTGGCGTTGCTCCAAATTCTAATAGTTTCTCCGCTATTCCCTCGATAACAAGCGGGTGGGTGACCGTACAATCGCCATAGTTACTTTCTTTCAAAAAGTTCGGTTTCAGGAGCACTTTTGCCCCTTTATTTATTACATTGCCAAGGCCGCCAAAAAAATCAAACGTTT
>MHYI01000122.1:0-147 GCA_001828295.1 Planctomycetes bacterium RBG_16_41_13
TTTTTTTGTTTGAGTTAATTGTGTTCCACATAGTTTTGAGGTTTTTTCCCTGAAACAAGCTCAGGGCGGGTTTATGCCTCAAAAATACGGTGAATATTTTAAATTGTCTCCTGTGTTTGTTCCAGTTCAATGGGTTTTTCATACTGC
>MHYI01000122.1:198-428 GCA_001828295.1 Planctomycetes bacterium RBG_16_41_13
CGTCCGGAGAACCCGGATGATTTTTTTCAGAGGGCCTCCGATAAAGTAACACGGCACTCCATAAACGATTATTTCCCCATCATGTAAATGGTGAAAAGCAACAGAATCCCGCCTGAAAAGAGGCAGGCATAAATTAGAATAACCTCGGTGGTTTCTCCGATGTGGCTCCTTTCGGCAGGGTGCTCCTTTCCGCAGGGATCTGCGATCGGAGTTCGAAGTTGTTTGTTTTG
>MHYI01000122.1:504-998 GCA_001828295.1 Planctomycetes bacterium RBG_16_41_13
CACCAAGTTGTTGCGTATGGCATAACTCGCCGGCTCCGCGCTGTTTTTCATTCCCATTTTTTTCATACTCAATTAAGGTTTGCTTTCAGCCCAATGCTTGTTCCAAAATCTTTTTTGCTTTCTATTTTTAAATCTGCTCCGATAATATTCGCCCGCTCGCGCATTCCCAGCAAGCCCATTGAAAAAGGGTTCTCTAATTTTTCGCTGGCAATTCCTTTTCCGTTGTCAGAGATTTTCAATGTCAATTCATTTTCATTGTGATTGATCTGAATGATTACCTCGCTGGCTCCCGCATGTTTTGAAATATTATTGAGCGCTTCCTGGCAGATGCGGAAGAAGCAGGTGGAAATATTCTTTTCAAACTTTTGTTCTTTCACATTCAGTTCATGTTTGCATTTAATCTTTGTCTTCTTTTCAAACTCTTCTGCAAGCCATTTTATGCTCGAAATTAATCCGAGCGAGTCAAGAATGCCGGGGCGGAGGGCGGTGGCTAT
>MHYI01000122.1:1152-1976 GCA_001828295.1 Planctomycetes bacterium RBG_16_41_13
AATGACGACAACCCTATTTTGATTCCCGCAAGCTGCTGCCCCAGTTCATCGTGCATCTCTCGGGCAATATGCGCACGTTCATCTTCCAGCACATGATGGAGATGTGCAGCAAAATTCCGTACCTGCTCTCTTGACTTAATGAGTTGTTCAATTACTGCCGCCTTTTCTTTTTCTGCCTGCCATGTTCTCAGTGCATGGATAATGGCATGTGGAAGCCGCGTTAAATTTGTTTTCAGAAGGTAATCATCCACACCATTCCTAATGCAGGCTACAGCAAATTCTTCTGATACTGCTCCTGTAACAAGAATGAAAGGAATATCTGCTTTGCGAACCCGTGCAATCCTAAACGCTTCTGTTGAATCAAATTGCGGCAAACTATGGTCGGAAAGAATTATATCAGGATTAAAATATTTCAGCGAGTTCTGGAAGTCAATTTTATTATTCACCACCTTTATTTCACAATCAAGTTTTGCATTCTTAAGGCAGCGCTTAACCAGCTCTGCATCGTACTGAGAATCTTCGAGGTGCAGTATTTTAAGTATGCCATTCATACCGAAGGAGTCCTTTGGACTAAAGGGTGAAGGATTTTTTTCATTTGCTTTTTGCCTTTGACCTTCGGTCGCATCCGCCAGTGGCGGATGTCTTTAGGGTCAGGGCTTGTTATTCCTTCTCCCTTCAGGCGGTCCGAAAGGACTCCTTCGGAGGGGCGAATTTTTCTTCTCCGTTTTTTTTGTCTTTGCAAAGCATTCGCGCGCAATAAGTATTACTCGCAGATGCCGTTCATATCCTGATGACCGATAATTTCTCCTACGCTGACAAATACC
>MHYI01000122.1:1987-2876 GCA_001828295.1 Planctomycetes bacterium RBG_16_41_13
TACCGTAGCTGTTTTGCAGTTTTCAATCGTTGCCTTGCTGTTGCAGGTTCCTGGCACATCCCATACAGAATAAACGGTATGGTGATGCGAACAGGTTTCAAGGTACCGCTGAATCTGGGCATTGGTAACACCGCATTGTTTTGTTTCTTCTTTTGCAGGAACTGCCCCCATGCTCATGGCAGCAAACACTAACAGTGCGGCTGCGGTAAAAATTTTTGTTGTTTTCATTGTTGTTTTGGTTTTTTTGCCCTAAATCCCTGAAGGGACTTTGAGGCAGGTTGTTGTTTTTATTTATTTGCCTTATTTCTCATGCAATCACGCTATCTGCATACGCGCTCCAGGGCCCGCCCTGCCCGCGGGTGTTTTTGTAGCGCGCTCTGAAACGCACTTTCTTCCCGGTTTGCTCTTCGGCAAATTCAACGGTGAACAGAAACCTGCCGGTGGTTTCCACTTTCTTTTCGATGAGCGAGCCATCGGTATTTAAAACCAATGCTTCTATTTCTGTTTCATGAACTCCATCGGGTTTTCTTTGGGTATGCGGGTTTTCGGGGTCGCCCATGCGCAGGGTGGTGTGGCTGTGAAAAATTTTTTCAATTTCCACCGTGGGCGCCACGGTGGGTACTGGGGCGGGTGTGCGCGTGGTATCGGGGTGCTTTCGGCCTGTTACATCATAATCGGCATCTATCCACACGCTCCCGGGAATATCATTATATATGACGCGGTATTTATCGCTCATCAGATTTTTTCTTGCTTCTAACTGATGGTTAACAGGGGTGGTTTTGGTTTCGGGGTTTTCCCATTTGAAGAATAAATCTTTCCAGCTTCCGGCAGGCGGGGCGGGAGGGGGAGGGGCAGCAGGCGCGGCAGGCGCGGCTGGATAGGGTACGCC
>MHYI01000122.1:2890-3220 GCA_001828295.1 Planctomycetes bacterium RBG_16_41_13
TTCTCTGATGATTAAGCGGGTTTTGTTTGCATAGAGATAAGGAATAACCACCTCGTTGTAGTTATCAAATTCGGTGATTTTTGTGGGAATAACATTGTTTGACATAGGTTATGATTTTTAGTTAATTTTTGAATACATGGTTTAAAAACCTTATTTTTCAGAAAAATTAGCAGGCAAGAAACTTTCCTGCCCCTTAATTTTTTCTTCCTGCCCCTTAATTTTTTCTTCCTGCCCCCTAATTTTTTCTTCCTGCCCGTTAGTTTTTTCTTCCTGCCCGTTAGTTTTTTCTTCCTGCCCCTTAGTTTTTCTTTCCTGCCACTTAGTTTTTTC
>MHYI01000122.1:3327-4595 GCA_001828295.1 Planctomycetes bacterium RBG_16_41_13
GATTTGTAGTAAACGCCTCTTGCCGGCCTTGCGTGTGGAACAGGCCTTTTAGTAAGGCCTGCACAGGATTCAACCACAAAGCACGGCAAAGGCGCGGAAAATTTTGGGTAGGAAATTGCCTTTCATTCAGATTGCGAATGAAAAATTGTTATATTTGGGTATGTTTTACCTCTAACCGATGAGCGCTCCTCTTAAAGATTTGCATAAACTTATTCATTCCCTATCCCGGAAAAAATTACCTGCTGTAACAAAATATATTCATTCCTATAATGAATACGATGATTATGTTCCTCTTAGATTCAGAAAATCCCTGCTATATGATTTACTGCTTGCCCGAAAAAAATGCCCTGTGAAACAAACATGCTACTTTGTCCTTATGTTTGACGATGGAAAAGTAATGTTTGAAGAAATGTGCAAAATTTTAGAGGATAGAATTTATGATGTTCTTATTGAGGATATAAGCCCTGAACAGCTTGAAAAAGAAGCCGGGCAACGCCTGGAATCTGTCAAGAAACGTGAGCAGATGCAAAACGAATACTATAGCAATATAAGCCCCGAAGAAAGAATGTGGCGGAGTATGTTTGATTTATAATTTTTTTATGAACGAATTACATTCCCTTTTACATAGTTTAACCTGCGCAGAGTGGTCTTCGTTCCGTAATTATCTCACTTGTTTTTCCGACCATATCCCTGCGGAATTAAAACAACTGCAATTGGCAGAAATGCTTATAAAGAAAAAAGAGCCGCCCACCCACGATGCCTGCTCCATACAACTTTACGGAAGAAAAGACGACCATTGTTTTGATGAATTAAAAGCAGCCCTTAAAGAAAAGGCGCTGGATTTTTTGCTCACCGATATTTCTAGCGATAAGCAGCAGGAGTTGGATGAAGCCGATTTGGCAATTATTAAAATGAAAAAGAAATCAGCTCAATTTCAACAGTTATTTTTTTCTAAAAAAAGGATCCCCGGTTTGCTCTACGTCATGCTTGATGAAATAATTTTCCTTGCAAAGAAATACGAACAATATTCCATGTTAGTAGAACATCTGAGATATAAAAAAACAATAGCCGGTATTAACAGAGGGAAAGAAGAGTTTGAAAAGATAAATGCTGAAATGGAATATTATTGGGAATGCAACCGCATGGTGAATAAAGCCGAGCATTGTTATTATGAATTAATACTGCTGAGTGAATATTCAGGCAGGCCCAATGTTGAAAAACTATCTTCTTTTTTTGAACGGGCAGTTGGTGAACTGGAAGGATACTAT
>MHYI01000122.1:4603-5559 GCA_001828295.1 Planctomycetes bacterium RBG_16_41_13
CCCCGTTAATCAAATATCATCATAAGTTTTTAGAGCTGGGGTTTTACGAGCATCGTAAAAATTTTACCAAAACACGCAGCGTTTGTCTTGAGTTGCTTGATGTTGTACGCAAAAATAAATCGGTTTACCGAAGGCAGAGGATTGGAGTGGTGTATGACCATCTTTCCCGTTGCGAGTATTATTTAGGGCATTTCACGCAGGCAGCCGAATGGGCCCGCGAGGCGCAAAAACATTTTAATGCCGGCTCTGAGAATTACTGCATAGCCCTTGAGCAGGAGTTTTATGCTTTGTTTTACAACCCCACCCCTGCGGTGAGAGATGGAGCTATTGATATTGCCAACAAAATGCTCACGAGCGCAACAAGAAAAGAGCTTGGAGAATTCCGCTATGCAAAATACAATGTGCTGCTTGCCAACGCTCTTTTCAAACTGCGCAGGTTCAACGAAGCGCTGAATATACTCACGCAGGAAGTGGAAATTTCAAAAGACAAGTCAGGATGGGAAACCGGCGCGCGCACGCTGAAAATAATGACTCTCGTTGAAATGGGCTTATCGGATGAAGCAAGTTTGGCTGTACATAGTTTAAAACAATTTTTTACATACACAGAGAAGAGCGGAACACCCATCAGCGTCCGCGATAAAAAAATACTCAACCTGCTCTTAGTTGCCGAGCGGTCAGGCTTCCTGTTCAACATCATGAACGGCAGCGCCGATAAATACATGGATGCACTAATAGGTCCTGCCCCCTCTAACTCTTCCAAAGGGGGAGAACTTGCGCGTGTGGGAATCCATCCCTTCGGGACAACCCTCCCCCCTTCGGGGGGAAATGGAGGGGGGCTTTGGGAACCCTTCACCCACGAAGTGATTCCATTTCATGAATGGTTTTCGGGCAAAATGGCGGCCGGAGGAAAGGTTAAGCCGAGCAAATACCTGAAAGCTAAACAAGCTGAAAAGGAA
>MHYI01000123.1:0-1008 GCA_001828295.1 Planctomycetes bacterium RBG_16_41_13
CCTGAATATTTCAAGAACCGCCTCAGATTTCGGCAGTTTTCCAAACAGCATAAACGACATCATCAAAGAATAAATCGCAAGAGACTCAATAAAGGCAATTCCTATTATCATCGCCAACTGCACCTTCGCTGCAACTGAAGGCTGCCGTGCCATACTTTCAACGGCGCTGCTCACCACTTTTGCCTGACCAAGAGCACAACCAACCGCCGCAATTGCTACTACAGGAATTCCAATCGCTAATGCTGCAAAATAATCCATTTCCCCACTCCTTTCAAAAAAAATTTGAGCCATTTAATTACAGCACCAAACACTTATAGGGTAGATGAAAATGAAAGACAGAACCCTGCGCTCAGCGCAACAGATTCTCTTAGTGATGTTCTTCTTCGTCGTGAATACCAATAGCCCCTGCGATATAAAAACTTGCCAAAAGCGCAAAAATCATTGCCTGGATAGTGCTTCCCAGTAAAGCGAGAAATACCATTGGCAAATGTATCGGTAACGGTATAAGACCCAGCAGAAAAGGAGAAAAACCTATGAATATCGCAATTACTGTATCCTCACCCATAATGTTTCCAAAGAGACGCATGGATAACGACAGCGGACGGGAAAGTACTTCCTGCATTATATGCAGAGGAAAAGTAAGTGGAGCAAGCCATACAGGTTTTCCCACCATATGCTTAAGGTAACCAAAAATACCATTGTTCTTTATACCTTGATACTGTGTTGCAAAGAAAACAATCAGCGCCAGCGCAACTGTTGTGTTTAAATTACTCGTAGGCGAATGAAACAGGGGTATCTGCCCCAACATGTTCATGCAAAAAATATAAATAAAAAACGTACCAATAAACGGGACAAAACGCTCCGCTACCCGTCCCATCTGTGATTTTGTAAAACTTTCAAGGCCTTCAACGATAAGTTCTAACAGGGCCTGAAGCCTCCCGGGCACCGTTTTCAATTTCCGCGTTGCAACGATGGAAAACAACCCCAGAAAAATGATTATCAACGCAG